>NZ_JBWKMK010000137.1:0-40209 GCF_056431365.1 Acinetobacter seohaensis | reverse complement strand
TTGTCTGATACGTTGACGTTTGTTTTCTTGCTTGAGAAATTGCCAATAGATGGGTTCAAATTTTTTGAAAAAATCATCAACAATACAAAAAATTTCTGTAAAATCGTACATGGTAGTTAGAGCCTTTAGGTTGTGTCGTAACTTTCTAAATGGCTCTAACTACCTTTTTTTCAAGGGCTTTTCTTATCCGTAATTCGGGTTAACTTAGACTCAATTAGTAAGGAAGATGTTAAGAATGGTCTTAAGATACCTTTGTTCAGGTGTGTCTATCTAGATTCTTTTACTGGTTATTTTGAAGTTGCGAAACGGAATAAGTTTACTTTTTTTCAGGAGATTCAAGATAAGTCATTAAGTGTGAAAAGTTGGCAAGACTATATAAAAAAAATGAACCATATTGAAGAGCAGGTTGATAGCTCTATGAATCATATTTTATTGACAATTAACTCTATTAAGGGTAAGAGTCACAATTTAAAAATAGATGACTTGAAGTCCGTTAATAAAATTATTTCTCCAATTAGTTTTCTTTTTAAACACTTTGCTTTTCAGGAGGAGCAAGAGTGTAGAATGGTTGTCATAGATAAAATTGAAAGTGATAAAGTTATTTTAGACAACTCTGATAAAGCTAAGTCTTATATTGAATATACTCAACCTACAAATAGAGATATAAAAAATATTTATATTGGTCTCGCTTCCTCATATAAAATGTCTGAATTTTTAAAAAAAATGAAAGACTCAGGAGTGAAAAGCTGCCTAAAACAATTGTTTCGGAGAATCCTTATCGTATTTAATGGAAATAGTTTCTAAAGGATGGTTTTTTAAATCAACGGCACAATCCAGCTCACTAAAATGAGCATAATTCCCAAATGTCCAAGTTTACGTGTGACGGCCACTAATTTAGAGGGCGGTGCTTCAAGCTGGCGAGCATATTCCTGAAGATTCAAACCTTGTGAGGCTTTGCTGCTAAATAAAAATACGCCCAAATCAATACAAATTAAAATCGTGCCGACATCGGCAACAACCTCTAAGAGTTCATATTCTTGCTGATAAAGCGCCGTTGCAACCTGATAACTTAAAAATAAGGCAAAGGCAAAACAGCCATACTGTAAAATGAGGGCTAGTGCTCGCATAATCCATTCAAAATACTTAAAACAGCTGTGTTATAGCATAAAAATAAGGTGCAATTGAATGTTTTGTTTAAGCTGCATGGACATAAGATTAAGCTTGTTAACATTATCTCTTGCAGTAGATGTTGCAAGATTGAAATAACGTAATATGAAATGATCGGAAATAAAATAGGCGACCCGTAGGTCGCCTAAAGCAAAACTTGAATTGTGTATAAATTACCAGTGTTCACCTGGGAACAAGCGCGCATACGCTTTTTGTACCCAGTTCAGTTTTTGCTGCTCGCCCACAGAAGCGGTAGAGCTTGGGAATAAGTTATAACCAATCGACATGAGTTTGTTGTTAATGTCTGGTGCAATCGCATAAGTGATTGAAGCCAAACGACCCAAATGTGTCGCAATTTTCTTCGGACGTTTCACAATCGCATAAGCAATTAAATCTGCCGCTTGCTCAGGTGAAAGGGTGGGCACGTACTTATAAATTTTGGTTGGTGCGATCATTGGGGTACGAACCAATGGCATATACACCGAAGTAATCGCAATTTTGTGTGTATGCGCTTCTGCAGATAGACAGCGACTAAACGCATCCAATGCGGCTTTAGATGCCACATAAGCCGAGAAACGCGTTGCGTTGGCTAATACACCAATCGAGCTGATGTTGATGATGTGACCATCTTTACGGTGCATCATCTGCGGCAAAATATTGAGTACCAAACGCACAGCACCAAAATAGTTGAGCTGCATGGTACGTTCAAAGTCGTGGAAACGATCAACCGACTCATGTACTGCACGACGGATTGAGCGGCCTGCGTTGTTAATTAAAATATCAATATGATCGACAGAGGCAAGAATTTGTTGCGATACAGCATCAATAGAGTCCATATCGTTTAGATCACAAGGGAAAACTGAAGCCTTGCCACCACGTGCTTCAATTTCAGCTTTGACTTGTTCGAGCGTTTCCTGAGTACGTGCCACCAAAAGCACATGCGCACCTGCATCGGCTAGCTTATGTGCCACGGTTAAACCAATACCACTCGATGCACCTGTAATAAGGGCAACTTTACCATTTACACGCTGTTGAAAAAGTTTCTCTAATTTTGGCTTCACGCTAATATTCCTGATTTAGATTCCTGAGTTGTCATTTTTATTGAGATTGACGATTCAAATTTCAGACTGAATTTGAACTGTTTTACTTGGCTTTATGATAGCCGATTGCACAAAAAAAGCTATGGAATAAGTGATTGAATTTAAAAATGAATTTAGAGTAATTGCTCTATTTTTGTGAGCTGTATATCTTTATTTTTACCATGAAATAAAGCTAATGCAAAGACATACAAAGAAAAATTAAAATAAAAAAGCATCCTGTTGAAATTAATCAGCAGGATGCCAGTACAAAGTTTGAACTGATGAGTTTTTATACGGCTGCTAAAGCTTGCTCTAAATCGGCAATTAAGTCATCGGCATGTTCAATCCCGATGGATAAACGCACCATATCTTCACTCACACCAGCCGCTTTGAGTTCATCTGCACTCAACTGACGGTGAGTGGTGGTTGCAGGGTGGCAAGCCAGACTCTTGGCATCGCCAATATTGACCAAGCGTGTGAATAATTGCAGTGCATCAATAAAGCGGGTTCCGCCTTCACGGCCATCTTGCACACCAAAAGACAGAATTGCAGAAGGTTTGCCTTTCACATATTTTTGTGCCAACGCATGTTGCGGGTGATCTTTCAAACCTGCGTAATTGACCCATTTCACTTTTGGATGTGCCTGTAAATATTCCGCTACTTTTTGCGCGTTTTCAGTATGGCGTTCCATACGCAGGCTTAAGGTTTCTAAACCTTGTAAAATTAGGAATACGTTATGCGGGCTAATCGCTGCACCTGTATTGCGTAGTGGTACTACACGTGCACGTGCAATAAATGCTGCAGCGCCTAAGGCTTCTACATAGTTCACACCATGGTAACTTGGGTCAGGTGTATTTAAGGCTTTAAAACGCTCAGGATATTTGCCCCAAGGGAATTTACCGCTATCGACAATAATGCCGCCAATAGACGTACCGTGACCACCAATATATTTGGTCAGTGAGTGAATGATGATGTCTGCGCCAAAATCAAATGATTTTTGCAAGACAGGCGTGGCTACAGTGTTATCCACCACCACTGGAATGCCGTATTCGTGCGCAATTTTCGCAATCGCTTCAAGGTCAATAATATTGCCCAATGGGTTACCAATGGATTCTACAAAGACCAGTTTGGTTTTGTCATCAATCAGGTCGCGTAAGCTTTCAGGCTGTTGATAATCGAAGAAACGTACTTCAATGCCTTGTTTAGGCAAGGTGTGGGCAAATAAGTTGTAAGTACCGCCGTATAAAGTTGATACTGAAGCAATGTTATCGCCTGCTTCGGTAATGGTCTGAATTGCGTAGGTAATTGCAGCCATACCCGATGCTAAAGCCAATGCGCCAATCCCGCCTTCAAGTGCTGCAACACGTTGCTCCAATACTGCAGTGGTTGGGTTCATAATACGGGTGTAAATATTGCCTTGTACTTTTAAATCAAATAAATCGGCACCATGTTGCGTATTATCAAAGGCATAAGAAGTGGTTTGGTAAATAGGCACAGCCACGGCTTTGGTGGTTGGTTCTGGGCTATAGCCTGCATGAATGGCCAAAGTTTCGTCTTTATAGGTCATGTTTACTTCATCTTCGTGAGTTAAATTGGTTTGAGTCTAGCACTTTTAAATATGAAAGAAAGTGTAAAAATGCTGCAATATTTAGCTGTAAATTTGATATAGCAGGCAAAAAGTCCTGTGCTTATCCGCTGATCGCTAGAGTTGTAACAAAGCATGCAAGATGTTTGTGGTGTCTTATTTTTTCTCCGTATTCAGGTATAATACCCGATTATTTTTTCGCTCATTAGAGCAGGGGCTGCTCATCTGAGCCCCAGATTTGGTTTTCTATTGAGGAGTCCTACGTGGCCCAATATATTTATACGATGAACCGAGTGTCGAAAATGGTTCCGCCTAAGCGCGAAATCTTGAAAGACATCTCCTTATCATTTTTCCCAGGTGCGAAAATTGGTGTGCTTGGTTTAAACGGTGCAGGTAAATCGACTTTGCTCCGTATTATGGCGGGCGTAGATAAAGATTTCTCTGGTGAAGCTCGTGCACAGCCAGGCATCAAAATTGGTTATCTTGAGCAAGAACCACCACTAGACCCGAGCAAAGATGTACGCGGCAACGTGGAAGATGGTGTGCGTGAAGCTTTAGATGCTTTAGAGCGTTTAGACCAAGTTTTTGCAGAATATGCAGATCCAGATGCAGATTTCGACAAACTTGCAAAAGAGCAAGAGAAGTTAGAAGCGATTATCCAAACTTGGGATGCACACAACCTGAACAATCAGCTTGAACAAGCAGCGGCAGCATTAAATTTGCCAGCTTGGGATGCTGATGTTAACAAATTATCGGGTGGTGAGCGTCGTCGTGTGGCTTTATGCCGTTTGTTATTGTCTAAACCAGACATGCTGCTTCTAGACGAGCCGACGAACCACTTGGATGCAGAATCTGTATCTTGGTTAGAGCGTTTCTTAAAAGACTTCCCGGGTACGATTGTGGCAATTACCCACGACCGTTACTTCTTGGATAACGTTGCAGAATGGATTTTAGAACTTGACCGTGGACATGGTATTCCATATCAAGGTAACTACTCTTCATGGTTAGAGCAGAAAAATAACCGTTTAGAGCAAGAACAGAAGCAAGAAGAATCTTTTGCTAAAGCCTTGAAAAAAGAATTGGAATGGGTACGTTCCAATGCGAAAGGCCAGCAAAAGAAAAACAAAGCGCGTATGGAGCGTTTTGAAGAGCTTAACTCGCGTGAATTCCAACAGCGTAACGAAACTTCTGAAATTTATATTCCACCTGGCCCACGTTTAGGGAACAAAGTGGTGGAAGTGGAAAACATCAGCAAGTCATTTGGTGATCGCTTACTTTACGAAAACCTTTCCTTTACTGTGCCGCCTGCAGCGATTGTGGGGATTGTCGGTCCAAACGGTGCGGGTAAAACGACTTTATTCCGTATGATGACTGGCGAGCAGCAACCTGATACGGGCAGCGTGACTTTAGGTGACTCGGTAAAAGTGGCTTATGTCGGTCAGATTCGTGACACTCTAGATGATGACAAAACTGTTTGGGAAGAAGTTTCTGGCGGTTTAGACATTTTGAAAGTGGGCGATTATGAAATTGCATCGCGTGCTTATATTGGTCGCTTTAACTTTAAAGGTCAGGATCAGCAAAAACGCGTTGGTGAATTGTCGGGTGGTGAGCGTAACCGTTTACAACTGGCAAAAATTCTACAGCAGGGCGCAAACGTGATCTTGCTGGATGAGCCATCAAACGACTTGGATATTGAAACTTTACGTGCACTGGAAGATGCAATTTTAGTCTTCCCAGGTACAGTGATGGTGGTATCGCACGACCGTTGGTTCCTAGACCGTATTGCAACGCACATCTTGTCATTCGAAGATGAGCAACCAGAATTCTTTACAGGTAATTATACTGAGTTTGAAGAATATCGCCGTAAGAAATATGGTGATGATCTGGCAACCAAACGTAGCAAATACCGTAAAATTGGCGCTTAAGTCTAAAAACTTGAGTTCTCATTAAAAAAACCAGCCGAGAAGGCTGGTTTTTTTATATTTGCTCGATGATGTGGTCTTGTGATCAACCTAGCAACATTTTTCTTAATCTAGATGTAGACCAGTGAGGTTTAAACTTCCCACTCATGTGCACATTCACGGCACTTCCATTTTTTTTGTGACTGCATAAAGGCTTGCATAGAAATTTTGAAATCAGGCAAATCACGATAAAATAAGAAACCTGCAATTACACACAGCACAAATACCGCCACAGTAATGCTTTGTAAGGTTGTGCCTGCACCATCACCAAAAATCCACATGGCGATACTGATCAAGACAAGAAGTAATAAGACAAATACCGCTGGAATAAGCATCACCAAGCTTTTTGGCACCACAGGACGCGGTGTTGTTTGACCTGCCTGCGCAACAGGCATGATTTTTGGGCTTTGACATTTAGGGCATCGGTATTGCATTACAACTCCAAAATTCTAATCTGATCGTTATTCTAACCAAATGTACGGCAAATCAAAAACAGTCTGTCAGAAAACAGGGCAATAAAAAAGCCCAAGTCATTGCTTGAGCTTCTTTATAAGATGAAGATAAGTGCTTTATATTCATCTTGAATATGGCGTCCCTACGGGGATTCGAACCCCGGTTACCGCCGTGAAAGGGCGATGTCCTAGGCCTCTAGACGATAGGGACTTGATGAGGCAACACAGGTAAAGCCTTATTTAAACTTGGTGGAGTCAAGCGGGATCGAACCGCTGACCTCTACAATGCCATTGTAGCGCTCTACCAACTGAGCTATGACCCCAGTCTGTGTGAGCGCAATATTAGGGCTATTGCGCGCACACGTCAACAAAAAAATGAATTAAGCTGGATCAATTGCATCATTTTTCGGCAATTTGATGCTTTCATTCAGTTTTTCCCAGACTTTAACTTCTTTTTTGCTTGGTCCGCCAACCACTTCTAAGGCATGACGCAAACGCGCAAAGGTCAGGTCAGGACCAATGGTGACCATGGTTTGCATCACAGGTGTAGATGCGGTTGAACCTGCAATTGCAATAAAGAACGCAGGCATGAAATCACGCAATTTGATTTCCATTTGGTTGGCTAAATCCATTAGGGTTTGGCTCACCGTGTCGTTGTTCCAAGTAAATAGACTTTCTAAACGCCAAATTGCAAATTGTAGGCTTTGACGCACTTGTTCTTCAGACAGTTTTTTACTTTCAAACTGTTCCTTGCTTAAGCTTGGGAAATGGTTGAAGTAATGTGCAGACCAATTGACCGCTTCTGAGAGTAAATTAATACGCGGTTGAATCGCGGCAGCAATCTCTTCCAATTTGGCACGATCTGCTTTCCAAGCCAATAAGGTATCTAACAGCTCAGCAGGTGAAAGCGCTTTAATCCATTGACCATTCAGCCAATTGAGTTTTTCCACATCAAAGATAGGGCCGCCTAGTGAAACACGTTGAATATCAAAGTGTTCAATCATTTCGGCTAAGGTGAATTTTTCACTTTCATCTGGCATTGACCAACCCATGCGACCTAAATAGTTCAGCAAAGCTTCAGGTAATACGCCAATGTCTTTGTAGTAGTTGATTGAAGTTGGGTTTTTACGTTTAGATAATTTTGATTTGTCTGGGTTACGCAACAATGGCATGTGGTATAACACAGGCATATCCCAACCAAAATATTGATAAAGCAATTGGTGTTTCGGTGCCGATGGAATCCATTCTTCACCACGAATCACGTGAGTGATTTGCATCAAATGGTCATCGACCACGTTGGCCAAATGGTAAGTTGGCAAGCCATCTGTTTTCAGCAAAATTTGCATATCGACTTGCGCCCATGGAATTTCCACTTCACCGCGCAGCATGTCATTAAATTTACATACGCCTTCGGTTGGCACTTTCATACGAATAACATGCGCTTCGCCTGCCGCTAAACGACGCTGCACTTCATCTGCAGACAAGTTTAAACCACGACCATCGTAGCGCGGGCTTTCACCACGTGCTTGTTGTTCTGCACGCATTTGATCTAGTTCTTCGCTAGTAGCGAAGCAATAGAAAGCATGCCCTTGTTCAACCAATTGCAAGGCGTATTGCTTATAAATATCCATACGTTCAGATTGGCGATACGGTGCATGTGGGCCGCCGATATCTGGACCTTCTGCCCAATTTAAGCCTAACCAACGCAATGAATCCAAAATCATTTTTTCAGATTCAGGGGTTGAGCGCAGTTGGTCAGTATCTTCAATACGAAGAATAAATTCACCACCGTGTTGTTTGGCAAAACATAAGTTAAACAAGGCGATATACGCTGTTCCCACGTGCGGGAAACCAGTAGGAGAAGGCGCGATACGAGTACGAACAGTCATAAGCAAAAATTAATTCAAAATGTAAATTGCAACCATTATAACGAAAAAGCCCAAGTACTTAATGTTAAATTCAACATTCTGTACTTGGGCGTTTCAACTGCATTTGAAAAGGGGATTAAAGGCAGTGAGTTTGATGCAGACTTATGAGTTACCTTGCGGGAATAAGGCTTGTACGAAACGGCTAAAACGCTGATTTTGCAAGGCAAAGAAATTTTGAGTTGGGGCAAGATTAATTGAAGTCAGCACTTTTAAATCATTATTCGATTCAAACTTTTGCTTGTCTGCCTGTTTTTGCTGGGTAATGGCTTTTTCAATTAAAGAGCCTTTTGCCTCAGTTAAATTGGTTTTGCTTTCAGCAGATTTGATCACTGCACTGTGACCGACTGTACTTAAGCTGAGTAATACTGCGAACATGAGTTTAGATTTCATTTTGATTCCCCCTTTCCTTTATGAGTGAACTCACAATTTATAAATTGTTTTAATCACTTTAATATTTAATCACAAACATCATAACAAAAGTAGATTTGCGTCACACTCTTAATAAGATCTTTATCATCATTTATTCACTATATACCGATTTTTCAGATGATCTTTGATTTAGAACATGTTGTAACAAACAACTGTGGAGATATCGTGAAGATTGTTACAAAAGTCACAATAAAATAGTTTTGAAGCGGGTTTGATTGCTGTGATGTCGCTTATTTTACCGTTGAGTCTAAAAACGGATCAAAGTTTTATTCACTTTTCATATATCTAATCCATAAAAAGGTATAAATTTGGAATAAACGCCGCATCTTGAATTAAATTGATTAAAAACAATTAATTAAAGCTAAATTATTTGAATTTAATCATTTTTTGCATGTTTTTTACAAATTGCGCAGCGCCTGAGCATTGCATATATTGAGCGACAGATTAAAGGTGATGTGTGCTGTAATGAAAACTCAATTGAAAGCTTTATTGGCTGCTGCGCTATTGGCAACAGGTTTTGCTGCAACGACTGCTCAGGCTGCAGATCGTCAGTTTTTAAATGTATCGTATGATGCGACCCGCGAATTTTATGATGAATTTAACAAGTCGTTTGGTCAGTACTGGAAAAAACGTACAGGTTTAGACGTCAACTTTAAACAATCACATGGTGGTTCAGGCAAGCAAGCGCGTTCTGTGGTCGATGGTTTAAAGGGCGATGTCGTAACTTTGGCATTGGCGAATGACATTGAAGAAATTGTAAAGTCAGGTCAAATCCAAGCAGGTTGGCAAAAAGAATTTCCTCATAACTCTGCGCCTTATACCTCGACCATCGTCTTTATGGTGCGTAAAGGCAATCCGAAAAACATTAAAGACTGGAATGACTTAACCAAACCAGGCGTACAAATTATTACCCCTAACCCGAAAACAGGTGGTTTGCCACGTTGGGTGTATTTATCGGCTTGGGGTTATGCAGAAAAGCAGCCGGGCGGCTCTAAGGCCAAAGCGCAAGAATTTGTGGGCAAGATGTACCACAATGTAAAAGTGATGGATTCGGCAGCACGTGCGTCGATGACTACATTTGCTGAACGTGGCATTGGTGATGTGTTGTTGACTTGGGAAAATGAAGCCCTTGTAACTTTAAAAACCTTAGGCAAAGACAAGTTTGATATTGTTTATCCATCTATTTCTATTTTGACTGAACCTTCGGTGGCAATCGTAGACCGCACAGTAGAAAAAAATGGCAATAAATGGTTAGCGACAGGCTATATCAACTATTTATATTCACCTTTAGGTCAGGAAATGGCGGCTAAGCATTTCTACCGTCCACGTAATGAAAAAGTCCTTGCAAAATATGCAGCACAATTCCCGAAATTAAAAACCTTCACGATTGATGAAGTGTTCGGTGGCTGGGAAAATGCACAAAAAACACATTTTGTGAATGGTGCGATTTTCGACCAAATTTATAATACTAAGCGTTAAACAGATATCCATTTTCGGCTAATCTTTTATTGGATTGGCACACAAAAAAATCTCTACGGAGATTTTTTTGTGCTTTAAAAAAGTCAAAAACGGTTTTCCCTATGGAAAGTAATATTTATCTACAAAAAGACGTTTGGAGCTTTGCCAAAACAAGGTAATAATGTGCAGTTACATTTTAGCTGTATTGATTGAACCTTATGTCGCATATTTCTGTATTACTTCATGAAACTGTTGATGCCGTGTTGGCAGATCGCAATACAGGAATTTATGTCGATGCCACCTTTGGACGAGGTGGACACACGCGTTTGTTGTTATCCAAATTGGATGCGCAGGCACGAGTCTATGCCTTTGATAAAGATCCACAAGCTTTGGCCGTGGCAGCAGAATTGGCGCAGCAAGATTCGCGCTTTCAGATTATTCATGCCAGTTTTGCCGATATGCAGCAAGCGTTGAATGATTTGGGCGTCACTCAGGTCGATGGTGTGATGGCCGATTTAGGCGTGTCGTCACCACAGCTAGATCAGGCAGAACGCGGTTTTAGCTTTATGAAAGATGGCCCGCTTGATATGCGTATGGACAACTCACAAGGCCCGACTGCGGCAGAATGGCTGGTGGATATTGAAGAAGAAGCCTTAGCCAATGTGATTTTTCAATATGGTGAAGAGCGTTATAGCCGCCGTATTGCCAAAGCCATTAAACAGGCGGGTTATATTGAAACTACCGCACAATTGGCTGAAATTGTAAAAGTTGCCCATCCGAAGTGGGAAAAAAACAAACACGCTGCAACACGTACTTTTCAGGCAATTCGTATTGCGATTAATAAAGAATTAGAAGATATTGAAAACTTCTTGCCGCAAGCCGTTGAGGTGTTAAAACCCGAAGGTCGTTTGGCGGTAATTAGCTTCCATTCTTTGGAAGATCGTTTAATTAAACAGTTTATTCAAAAAGAATCGAGCCTGCCTGAAGATTCGGGTTGGGGCTTGCCACAACAGCAACAAGATACACGTCGATTGAAAAAAATATCACGTGTGCGTGCCAGTGATGAAGAAGTCAAAGCCAATCCACGCTCACGCAGCGCATGGCTACGTGTTGCAGAACGATTAGCTTGAAAAGGCCAATAATGAAAACTGAAACCGTTGAAAAAAATCAATCTCAAGTGCGACTGAAAAAAATGGTCGCCTATTTTATTTTATTGGCGCTGGTATTTATCAGCGCGATTATGGTGGTGTTTCAAGTGTTTGAATATCGCCATGATTATCGTGAGCTGAGTTCTTATATGCGCGAGCGAGATGACTTAAATGCCGAATGGGGGCGTTTGTTAATTGAACAGCAGACCTTTGGTGCAACTGCACAAATTGGCACCCGTGCGGTGACGCAACTGCGTATGTATTCACCGCCCGCACCGCAAACTGTGGTGATTTCTTTGCCTACAACCTCAGAACAACAATAAGGCGAGTTGCACATGGTCGATACGCGTAAAAAGCAAACCCGAAAGAAACAGCAATCGGTA
Source organism: Acinetobacter seohaensis (assembly GCF_056431365.1). Lineage (NCBI taxonomy): Bacteria > Pseudomonadati > Pseudomonadota > Gammaproteobacteria > Moraxellales > Moraxellaceae > Acinetobacter > Acinetobacter seohaensis. The sequence continues at coordinate 28,619 of NZ_JBWKMK010000137.1, read as the reverse complement.
ACTGGAAAAAATGCCATTCATGTAGAAATGTGGCGTTTTTACTTAATGTGGGCTGTGGTACTGCTGGTGTTCGTGGCACTGGTGGGACGTGCTTTTTATGTGCAAATTGTGAACCATGACTTTTTACAAAACAAAGCCAATGCCAATATTTTAAGAACAGAAAAGCTCAAAGCTATGCGCGGGGTGATTTATGATCGCCACGGTGTGCCTTTGGCAATTAGTACCCCTGTAATGAAAGTGGTGATTGATCCACGTGATTATTTTGACAATAAAAAACTGTTTGAAGAAATTACAGCCGAGTTGGAAAAAAATCCGACCAGTCGTAAATTGCAGCGTCAATTGCCAGATAAAAACTTGAATTTAGATGAACTTGCCGATGCAGTTGGGATGGATCGCCAAGAACTGAAAAATAAAATGAACGAGCGTCCGCGTTCACGTTATTTGGTTTTACAAAAAGAAGTGCCGCCGCAACAGGCAGAGCTGATTCTAAAACGTAATTTCCAAGGGGTATATACCGAGAAAAACTATAAGCGTTATTACCCGCAGCCACAGCCCAATGCGCAAATTATTGGCTTGACCAATAGCGAAGGCACAGGTATTGAAGGTTTGGAAATGCAGCTGAATACCCGCTTGGCAGGCGTGGATGGTGAACAGCAAATCGTGCGCGATAAAAAGGGTAACCGTGTCAAAGACCCAGAAGTGGTGAGAGAGGTTGAACCGGGTGAAAATATTACTTTAAGTATCGACTCGCGTTTGCAATACATCATGTACCGTGAGTTGACTGCTGCAGGGGTGGCCAATAATGCACGTTCTGCGACAGCCATTGCGGTAGATGTTAAAACAGGTGAAATTTTAGCGATGACCAGTTGGCCGTCGTATAACCCGAATGACAAAAAAAGTTTGTCCAATAAAGATGCCATGCGTAACCGTGGCGCGGTCGATTCTTTTGAGCCGGGTTCGACCATGAAACCGATGACGGTGGCAATGGCACTGGAAAGCGGTAAATATTCACCGAATACCGTGGTCAATTTAAGCGGTGGTTCAATGCGGGTGGGTAATCACACCATTCGCGATACTCATAATTATGGGTCACTGACTCTGGCGGGAATTATCCAAAAATCGTCAAACGTGGGTGTGGCGAAAATTGCTTTATCTTTACCGTATGCAACCTTACCGACTTTTTATAAGCGTTTAGGGTTTGGTGCACGTTCTGCTGTTAAATTCCCGGGTGAAAGTGCAGGTTTAATCTTGCCGCCAAGTAAATGGAATGTATCAGAAGTGGCGACCATGTCCTATGGCTATGGTTTAAATGCCACTGTGCTGCAATTGGCAGATGCCTATGCCATGCTGGCCAATAAAGGCGTTAAAATGCCGCTTAGCCTATATAAGCTGGAAGAACAGCCCAAAGGCGAACAAATTGTTGATGCTAAAATTGCCGATCAAGTTCTACTGATGATGGAAGCCGTAACGTTACCCGGTGGTACGGCACGTCAAGCCAATATTCCAGGCTATCGGGTTGCAGGTAAAACGGGAACAGCGCATAAACTTCGTGCAGACCGCAAAGGCTATTCACAGACTGAATATCGTGCCTTGTTTGCTGGGGTTGCGCCAGTCAGTGATCCGCGTTTAGCCATGGTTGTCGTGGTGGAAAATCCAACAGGACAGTATTATGGTGGTTTGGTGGCAGCGCCTGTATTTGCTCGTGTGATGCAAGAATCTTTACGTTTAATGAACGTACCTTTAGATAAACCTTTAGAAACTCCCAACATCCAATAACAGGTGACGCATGTCGATTCGCTTTCAAAATATTTATCGCAGTTCCCGCGTTGCAGATTGGATGATACAAGACTTTCAGGGCTTTCAACTTGACAGCCGCCATGTGACAGTAGGGCAAATTTTTATTGCCCTGACCAGTTTGTCGCAGCCTGAAAAAACCGCACAATTTGCACAAGCAGCTTTAGATCAAGGTGCTTTGGCGGTGATTTCGGAAACTGAACTGGCAGTTGCCAATAATTTGGTGGTGCCAGATGTGCGTCAGCGCATGGGACAGTGGCAAAAACAATATTTACAAGCACGACAGCCTGTACCTTTAGCGCGTATGCTTGCAGTCACGGGCACCAATGGTAAAACCACGATTTCCCGCTTAATTGCTGAGTTGTTAATGTTACAAGCCCAACGCTGTGCGGTAATGGGCACCACAGGCAACGGAATTTTGCCTAATTTGGAAGCTTCAACACATACCACTTTAGATGCCTTACAACTGCAAAATGCTTTATACAGCTATGCACAACAGGGGGCAAAATTTGCCGCAATTGAAGCCAGTTCACATGGTTTGGAGCAAGGGCGCTTAAATGGCTGCGATATTGAAATTGCGGTATATAGCAACCTGAGCCGTGATCATTTGGATTATCACGGTACTTTAGAGGCGTATGCTGCAGCCAAAGCCATGCTGTTTCAGTTTGCCAGTTTAAAAGTTGCAATTGTCAATTTAGATGATGAATATGCTGGGATCATGTTGCAAGCGGCGCAACAGAACCCTGCGCAACCGAAAATTTTGACTTATTCCACGCAGCAAGCGGCAGACTATCAAGTACAGCAGATTGAATACAGTCTGAATGGTGTACGTTTCCATCTACAAACTGCTACGGCAGAATATGTGGTGCAAAGTCCGTTGCTCGGACATTTTAATGTTGAAAACTTGGTCGCGAGTTTAATCGCAGCAGAGCAAGCAGGTTTTGCATTACAGGATTTAATACACACGACTGCACAACTCAAAGGCGCACCAGGGCGTATGCAAGTGTTGCGTGATGCAGAGCGTTTATTTGTGGTGGATTATGCACACACGCCAGATGCCCTAATTCAAGTGTTGCAAACCTTAAAACGCCATGTCAGCGCACAGCTTTGGGCGGTGTTTGGCTGCGGTGGAGATCGGGATCGTGGTAAGCGCCCACTGATGACCCAAGCGGCATTGGACTATGCCAATGTTGTGCTTTTGACTTCAGATAACCCACGTACTGAAGATCCTTTGCAAATTTTTGCCGATATGCAGACAGGTGTCGATTTGTCGGTGGCACAGAGCCATGAAATTCATGATCGTCGTGAAGCGATTAAATATGCAGTCAAACATGCACAGTCAGGCGATATTGTCTTGATTGCAGGCAAAGGTCATGAAAACTATCAAGAAATAGATGGGGTAAGACACTGGTTTGACGATGTGGTTGAAGTGCAATCTGCGATAGATGCACAGCATTGTTCACCTTCTGCTTATCCTGCCCAATAAGGAATTTGTATGCACACTTCCACCACCAGTACCGCAATTTTAGAACCTTGGACTGCCGAACAACTCAAACAGGCAACACAGGGTTATTGGTTCAATGGGCAAGCACCGCAAGGCGAGATTAAACGTATTTTAACCGATTCACGCCATGCTGAAGCAGGCGATGCCTTTTTGGCTTTAAAAGGTGAGCGTTTTGATGCGCATGATTTTGTGGCACAAGTAGCGACTCAGGGCTGTTCTATGGCAATTGTCAGCCAGCCTGTAGACGCAGATATTTGCCAATTGGTCGTGCCTGATACCCGTTTAGCTTTAGGACACTTGGGCGCATTTCGTCGTCAGCAACATCCTCAATTAAAAGTGATTGCGTTAACAGGCAGTAGCGGTAAAACCACCACTAAAGAAATGCTCGGTAGTATTTTGTCACGTTTGGCACCGACTTTAATTACCCGTGGCAACCTGAATAATGACTTGGGTGTGCCGATGATGTTGTTGGAGTTGAATGCAAGCCATCAATATGCAGTGATGGAATTAGGCGCCAGTCATCAAGGTGAAATCGATTACACCTCAAACTTGGTGCAGCCGCAGGTGGCAGGCATTATCAATATTGGTACTGCGCATTTGGGTGAGTTTGGTGGACGTGAGGGCATTTGTCGGGCCAAGTCTGAAATTTATGCACATATTGCCTCGCAAGGTACAGCGATTGTCCCTGCTGCCGATGATTTTGCCGAACAGATTCAGCAAGCGGTTCAGTCAGAACAGCGTCTAAGTTTTGGTGAAGGCGGTGATGTGTTTGCGACAGACATTCAGTTGCAGCCACAATCGGCAAGTTTTTGTTTAAATACCACGCATGGTGTGCGTCAGATTCATTTGCCATTTGCAGGTGAACACAATGTACAAAATGCTATGGCTGCTGCTGCTTTTGCACTGGCAATTGGTGTGAGTTTAGATGATATTGTCGCAGGCTTGGAACAGGCACAGGGGGCAAAAGGCCGTTTGAACTTTATTCAGCAAGGCACACATTTATTCATTGATGACACCTATAATGCCAATCCAACCTCTATGCGTGCTGCAGGTGAAGTCCTTGCACAGCAAACAGGTGTGCGAGTTATGGTCATTGGTGATATTGGTGAGCTGGGCAATAGCGCAGCACAACAGCACTATATGTTGGGGCGTGATTTGGTGTCTATTCGTGGCATCAACTTTGTGGTGGCAGTCGGTGAATTTGCACCTGCGACCCAAGAAGGTGCGCGCAGTACCCAATATGGAAAAAAATTACAGGCTTTTGTCACTCAAGAACAAGCCTTACCGTTTTTAATTGATCTGGTAAAAACACATCAACCTCAGTCCATGAGTTTCCTATTTAAAGGTTCTCGTTATACCCATATGGAAACGTTGATGGCTGCATTGATGGAGAAAATTTAAATGCTGTTATGGTTATTTGAACAGCTGGCGGGCTATAACAGCTCGTTTCAGGTGGTTCGTTATTTAACATTACGTTCATTACTGAGTGTATTGACTGCGCTTGGCATCGGTTTGGTGCTAGGCCCTGTGATGATTCGTAAACTGCAAGCATTAAAATACGGTCAGGCAGTCAGCTCTTATGCACCTGAAGGGCATGCCAAAAAAATGGGTACGCCAACCATGGGCGGGGTATTAATCCTGCTTTCCATTGGTATTTCGACCCTATTATGGGCAGATTTATCTAACCCTTACGTCTGGATTGTACTGGCGGTCATGGTCATTTTTGGCGCTGTAGGCTGGGCAGATGACTGGATTAAAATTCGCTACAAAGACAATGCGGGTTTGCCTGCGCGTAAAAAATTCTTCTGGACTTCGGTAGCATCATTGGGTGCGGGTATTGCGTTGTATGTGATTGCAACACAACAGCCAAATCCTGCACAAACCGCAGATATGTTGGATGTGTTGATTCCATTCTTTAAAGATTTCAGCATTCCATTGTCTTTGATTCCACTCGGTATTGGCTTCATTATCTTTACCTATTTGGTAATTAACGGTGCCTCAAATGCGGTGAACCTGACTGATGGTTTAGATGGCTTGGCAATTATGCCAATCGTATTAGTTGCAGCAGGTTTGGGCGTATTTGCCTACTTGGCGGGGGATGTTCGTTTTGCCGATTATCTGCATATCCCTTATGTGAAATATGCGTCTGAGTTGGTGGTGATTTGTGCCGCGATGATTGGAGCAGGCTTGGCCTTCCTGTGGTATAACGCGCATCCAGCACAAGTCTTTATGGGCGATGTCGGTGCACTGTCTTTAGGGGCAATGCTGGGTACGATTGCCGTCATGGTACGTCAGGAAATCGTGTTTGCGATTATGGGTGGGGTGTTTGTAGTTGAAGCGATTTCGGTATTCCTGCAAATTGGCTCACTACGTATGCGCAATAAACGGGTATTCTTAATGGCGCCGTTGCATCACCACTATGAAAAGAAAGGCTGGCGTGAAACTCAAGTGGTGATTCGTTTCTGGATTATCACAATTATGCTGGTGGTTTTAGGTTTAATGACTTTAAAATTACGTTAAGCCTATCCAACCGAAAATTTTAAAAGTCGGCACTCGCCGACTTTTTTATGTGGTTCACTCTGGAGAAAATGATGAATTTGCTGATGTGTCCTGTGTGTCGTCAGGTATTGCAACTGCATGATCGAACATGGCGTTGTGCCAGCAATCACAGCTATGATGTTGCGAAACACGGCTACGTCAATTTGCATGTGGTGCAGCATAAGCACAGTAAAAATCCGGGGGATACACCTGCTTCGGTGCAGGCACGTCGCGCATTTTTAAGTGCAGGGCATTATGCGCCCTTGCAACAGGTAGTGGTGCAAAAAATTCGCACCTTACGCATCGAAAATTTGTTGGATATTGGCTGTGGTGAAGGCTATTACACCGCAGCCATGCAAGGCGAAGTGTTGCAGTGTGTCGGGGTGGATATTGCCAAGAATGCCGTACAAGTGGCGGCGAAACTGAATCCCGCAGTGACTTGGGTGGTGGGGACAGGGGCAACTTTGCCTGTTTTAGAACATTGTATTGATTTATGTACCAGCTTGTTTAGCCCAATTCCGCAACAGGAAATTTTGCGGGTTTTAAAACCACAAGGCTATTTGTTGGTAGTAACGCCTGCGCCTGAGCATTTATTGGCGATGCGTCAAGCTTTGTTTGAAGAAGTGAAGCCGCATGAACCTGAAAAATTTATCGCTCAATTGCAAGATGACTTTGATTTAGTCGATGCTAGCGTGGTAGAAACACCATTACAGCTCAATCAAAGCGATTTAAATCATTTAATTGCTATGACACCTTATGCCTATAAAGCCAAAGCAGAGCGCCGTCAGGCTTTGGAACAACAAACCCAATTTGACGTGACAGCACAGCATCAAATTTATCTGTTTCAGAAAAAGTAAGTTTGAGTGCTTCTGTCAAACTCATACTTTTGAAAAACTGACTGTCAGTAAAGTTTAAGTTGTACCCATAAAAAAGCCCTTATTTTTGTAAATGAGGGATTTTTCTGACTGCTTGTCTGTTGTTACAAGACTTCGTCAATTAAGTTTTCTAACGCATCGGGAGCAGGTTTGGGTGCTGCATTCGGTTTGGCAGCGCTGTTGTTTGGCGCTTGCATGGCAGGCGGTGCAGCGTTGTTAGGAATTAACACTTCCTCGCCTGGTAAATCGTCAAAATCACGCTCAGGCGCACGTACTGGTGCTGCAGGTGCAGGTCGATACAATGGTCGTGCCAATGGCGGTGAAGCACGATAATCCTGCTGTTGTTCTGCGCTCATTTGATTGAGTTCACGCTGTGGCGCTTTGGCTTTGCTGTCCAAACTGACCCAAGCTTCAGGTGTGCCTTTGAGTGCATTACCCATAAAGTCTGTCCAAATTGGCAGCGCTGCGATACCACCGTATTCACGACGTCCTAAAGTGGTCGGTTGGTCAAAGCCGACCCAAGCTACGGTCACCAGTTTACCATTGAAACCTGCGAACCAAGCGTCTTTGGCATCGTTGGTGGTTCCTGTTTTACCACCAATATCACCACGACCAATTCTAAGTGCAGCACGTCCAGTACCGTGTTGAATCACGTCACGTAAAATATTGGACATATCATACGCCGAGCTAGATTTTAAAATACGTTGTGCCTGTTTGTACTGACTACGCTCTGCCAATAATTTTGGATCTTGTTCAGCTTGTGCCAGTTTTTTATTGGTCACTTCAATCACTTCATCATCTGGCGTGGTGGTTTCGGCACTTTCCAGCGTTTGTTCTTTGGCGTTAATACAAGCAATACAGGCATATTCAGGATTAGCTTGATAAATCACTTTGCCATAAGCATCTTCAATACGGTTAATGAAGTGCGGTTGAATACGGTAACCCCCGTTGGCAAAAGTGGCATAGCCCGTGGCCATTTGAATAGGAAGAACTTGTGGCGTACCCAATGCAATGGTGTAGTTACGTGGAATCTGATCTTCCTGTAATCCAAAATCCATGAACAGTTGGCGGGTGCGCTCAATTCCCACATTTTGCAATAAACGCACCGAAACCGTGTTACGAGATAAATATAGCGCACGACGCAATGGGATCATGCCTAAATGACGACCATCGGAGTTACGTGGTGACCATTTGCCAATGGTGATTGGACTGTCATTGACCATGGTGTGTGGCGTCATACCACGCTCTAAAGCCAGAGCATACACAAAAGGTTTGATGGTGGAACCCGGTTGACGCCAACCTTGTAAAGTACGGTTGAACTTAGATTGATAGAAATTATATCCACCGACCAACGCTTCAATGGCGCCATTATTTGGGTTAATTGCGACCAATTGACCTTGCACTTTTGGTACTTGTACCAATGACCAAGCAGTTTTATTTTCATTTGGACGTAAACGGACAATATCTTTAACTTTTACAATCTGTGCCGCGCGACTTGGCGCATTGCCTACACTGTTGGCATTGCGATAGGGGCGTGCCCAAGACATACCTGACCACGGTACAGTAACCGTTGTGCCATCTTGCATTAACGCTTCAAAAGAATTATTCAGCACTTTGCTGACTTGCGCAGGGTAGGTGTTGGCATAAGCACGAAACTCATTCAGCGGTTTGTCGTGTGCCTCTGCACCACGCCAGCCGTGGCGACGGTCATAGGCTTCTAAGCCTTCTTGTACCGCCTGTTCTGCATACATCTGACGTTTGCTGTCTACCGTGGTGTAAACTTTATAGCCCGAATCAACCGCTTGTTCGCCAAATTTACTAACCAGTTCAGCACGCACCATTTCACCAATATACGGATGTTTATTGCTGATGCTGCGGTCTGGCATATCTAAATTAATGGGTTCAGCAATGGCTTTTTGGTATTCATTTTGGTTGATATAGCCCAGTTGCAGCATACGCCCCAAAATCCAGTTACGACGTTCTAAAGCACGCTCAGGATTCACCACTGGATTGTAGCGTGAAGGTGCTTTAGGTAAGCCTGCAATCATCGCCATTTGTGCAATTGTCAGCTCTTCTAAGCTTTTGTTGTAATAAATTTTGGCAGCTGCCGCGATGCCATAGGCATTTTTACCCAAAAAGATTTTATTGACGTATAAAGTCAAAATTTCTTCTTTGCTCAGGTTCTGTTCAATTTTACGCGCTAAAAAGATTTCGGTGAGTTTACGCTTTAAAGTACGATCAGGGCTGAGATAATAGTTTTTTGCCACTTGCATGGTAATGGTTGAGCCGCCAGTTTGCACATTGGAGCCTGTTACCGCCTCGCTCAACGCGCGCCCTAAGCCTTTGAAGCTAATCCCACTGTGTTCAAAAAAGGCAGAATCTTCTGCAGCTAAGAATGCAAAAATGAATTTTTCAGGAATATGTTCATAATCGACAGGCACAGAAAGCTTGCCGCCATACTCGGCAATTAGCTCATTATCGGCACTATAAACCTGTAATGGTTTTAATAATGGCGCTTTTTTTAAGGTGGTCATTTCTGGCAAAGATGGGGCAATATAGAGATACATGCCATAGAAACCCATCGGTATTGCGACCAAAATTATAATTATGATCAAAAAAAATGGATGAACACGACCCGAACAAGATAGCTTTTTCATAACAAGTGCGTTTTAATAAGCGCTAATAGCAAACTAATTGCTGGTCAGTATAGCGAGTAGATTTACGGATTGTTAGATGAATTATTGTATCCGTAAAAAATTATAGACCAGCGCGGATTAGTAGGTTAAATTTTTTTGGGGATAAAAAAATAATAGGAATGGTACTATTGTGCGTAGGTTATATCGTAAGCCAAGTAAGGGGTTAATAGGTGTAGATATTAGTTCTACTTCTGTTAAGTTATTAGAACTCTCTGTTAAGAATGGTAGATACTGGGTCGAGAGCTATGCGCTGGTCCCACTTCCAGAAGGCAGTGTGGTTGAAAAAAACATTCTCAATCCAGAAGCAGTCGGGGATGCGCTTGAACGTGCATTGAACTTAGCAAACACGCAATCTACATCTGCAGCATTAGCAATTCCAACCTCAATGGTGATTACCAAAATCATTGAAATGGATGCAGATATGACTAGCGATGAGCGTGAAGTTCAAATTCGTATGGACGCCGAGCAATATATTCCATTCCCATTAGATGAAGTCAGCCTAGACTTTGAAGTCCAACCAGACCGTTTAGCCAATCCAAACCGAGTCAATGTGTTACTGGTTGCAACACGTTTAGAAAACGTAGAAGCACGAGTAGAAGCATTGGAGTTGGGCGGCTTGACAGCCAAAATTGCCGATGTCGAAAGTTTTGCCATCGAAAATGCCTTTAAAGTGTTCTCCGATACCCTGCCAATGGGTGTGAACACCATTGGTATTTTGGATATTGGTCATACCATGACCACCTTGTCGGTACTGCAAAATAACAAAATTATTTATACCCGCGAGCAAACCTTTGGCGGTAAGCAGCTGACACAAGAAATTCAAAACCGTTATGGTTTGTCGTATGAAGAAGCAGGACGTGCGAAAAAAAGCCGTACTTTGCCAGATGACTACGATGTAGAGGTGCTCGAACCGTTCTTAGAAGCGGTGGTGCAACAAGCGGCACGTTCATTGCAGTTCTTTTTCTCATCTTCACAATTTAACGAAATTGATCACATTTTATTGGCAGGGGGGAATGCCAATATTCCAGGTCTTGCGAAGTTGTTGCAGCAAAAACTGGGCTACCGTGTGACCATTGCCAATCCATTCTTACAAATGGGCTTCTCTCCACAAATCGACATTAAAAGAATTGAAAGTGATGCGCCGTCATTGATGGTGGCATGTGGTTTAGCAATGAGGAGTTTTGATTAATGGCAAAGATTAACTTACTCCCTTGGCGCGATGAGCTAAGAGAAAAACGTAAAAAAGAATTTATTGTATTTTGTATTGCAGCGGCTGCTGTTGGGGTGTTATTGGTGGCTTTGGCGTGGTTCTTCTACAACGCGAAGTTACAAGATCAAGAACAAGCCAATCAATTGGTGATCAGTACCAACCAAAACCTAGATGTACAATTAAAATCTTTAGAAGGCTTGCAAGAACAGCGTAATGCTATTGTTGAGCGCATGAAGCTTATTCAGGGCTTACAAAGTCAGCGTCCAATTGCCGTGCGTTTGGTGGATGAATTGGTGCGTGTGACACCAAGCAATATGTACTTAACCAAAGTGAGCCGTACAGGCAATAAATTCACTTTTGAAGGCAAGGCTGAAAGTCCAAATACTGTGGCTGAATTCTTGCGTAATTTGGAAGCATCGCCGTGGTATCGCAATGCATTTATGAATTCATTCTTAGCCAAAGAAGAAAATAAAGATAAAGCACCAAGCTCTGTGGTTCCTCGTGTAGAGGAAAGTTACGGTACTTTTGTAGTAACTTCAGATTTAGAAGAAATTGCAATTCCAGTAACACCAACAGAATCTAATTCAACATCAGCAGCGGGGGCAGCACAATGAGTCTCGATGAATTTGATGAAGTAAATCAGGATGCTGCTGTTGCTCCGAAAAAGAAAATGACAGTTGAAAAGTTTTTTCAACAGTTCAATACCCTAGATCCTAACAATTATGGTGCTTGGCCACTTTCGGTCAAAATTACCTGCTGGATTTTTATTATTTTCCTGATTCTAGCTTTAGGTTACTTTGTCGTAATCAAGCCAAAGTTAGATGCCATTGCAGCAGCACATACACAAGAACAAAACTTGTTAAATGAGTTCCGTGAAAAAGATTCTAAATTGCGTAATTTGCAGCAATACCAAGCGCAATTACAAGAAATGGAAGCGAACTTTAACCAACAACTTGAACAATTGCCAAAAGAAACTGAAATTCCAGGTTTAGTTGAAGATATTAACGTCACAGGCGTGAATTCAGGTTTGAAGTTTAAAAACATTCGTTTAGAGAACGAAATTAAACAAGAGTTCTTTATTGAACAGCCAATTTCAATTGAAGCGACAGGCGATTATCATGCCTTTGGTTCATTCGTAAGCGGTACAGCAGCATTGCCACGTATTGTGACCATGCACGACTTTGAAATTGTGGCGACTGAAAATAAAGACAAGAAAACCGATATTCCGCAAGTGACCTATAAAGCACAAGCAAAAACTTATCGTTATGTCGGCAGTGCAGATGCACAAACCGCGGGTAATGCTGGAGGAGCGAAATAATGAAAATTGAAAAGCTTTCGTTGGCTCTGATGGCAACTTTGTTGATGGTGGGATGTGATTCACGGATTGATGCAGTCAATGCACAAATGGCTGAAATTCGTAATCAGCCACCACTACCCATTGAACCTGCACCTGTGTTTGAGCCTGCACCAACCTTTAACTATGCAGCACACCAGCTCAAAAGCCCATTTATGCCAAGTTCATTGGCGGCAGAGCTTAAAATTATGGCAGGGAAGCGCGTTTATCCGAACCTTGCTCGCCAGTTACAACCACTGGAAAATTACGCACTTGAGTCACTGACTATGAAAGGCAGTATGCGTCAAAATGGTCAAATTTTGGCATTGATTCAAACACCTGATGGTGAAATTGAGCGTATCCAGCGTGGTAGCTATATGGGGGTAAATCATGGTCGTGTGGTGAATATTACACCTACACAAATTGATTTAATCGAAATTATTCCAGATGGTCGTGAAGGTTATGTAGAACGTCCAAGAAGTTTAGTTTTAATTGGGCCTGCGCCATAAATTAAAGGAATAAAAATGAATAACAGTGTGAAAGATTTTATTTTTGGGGATGGTAATACAATGAACAATTTGTTCCGTCAGTTTTCAATGGGCGCAGTCGCAATGGCAGTGATGCAAGTTGCCAATGCCCAAGTCAGCATTACCAACATCGTACCCATGCAAATTCCGGGACAGGGCACCGAAATTCGTGTCATGTTTAATGGTTTGCCACCTCAACCTGCAGCATATCAGCTGGAACAACCTTCCCGCTTGATTTTAGATTTTGATAAAGCGCAACAAACGCTGAAGCAAAACAGCGTTGCAGTCGCGACCAAAGAAGCCAGCTCTGTAGAGGTAAGCTCAGATGCACAGCGTTCACGTTTAACTGTGAATTTGGCAGATGCGGGCGCATTTACCACGCGTGTTGAAGGCAACACCTTTATTTTAAAAATCAACTCAACAACGGCAACCCCTGTGGCTGCCGTGACTGCCCAACGTAGCGCACAAGGCGTATCCAATATTGGTTTCCAGCGTGGCGGTGAAGGCGAAGGTCAGGTGGTGATTGATCTACTTGGTAGCAATACTCCTGTAGATGTGCAGCAGCAAGGCAGCAAAATTGTGGTACGTACTTTAGGCAATAAAGTACCTGCACATTTAGCACGTCGTTTAAATGTAAATGACTTTGCAACACCTGTATCGACCATTGATGCACACAATGATGGTAGCAATGGCGTGATTACTATTCAAGCTGCAGGCAGCTATGAATATATGGCATATCAGGCAGAAGACAAGCTAACCATCAGCTTAAAACGCCCTGTCGATAAAAACCCGTTTAAACCACGTGCAGCTCAAAGCTATACAGGCAAAAAGATTTCACTAGATTTCCAAGACATCGAAGTGCGTCGTGTATTGCAGTTATTGGCTGATTTCACAGGCATTAACATGGTGGCAGCAGACACTGTGCAAGGCAACATTACCTTACGTTTAAAAGATGTACCTTGGGATCAGGCGTTAGACATTATCCTGAAAACCAAAAATTTGGATAAGCGTCGTAATGGCAACGTGATTTGGATTGCACCTGTTTCTGAATTGATTAAAGCCGAAGAAGAAGAAGCCAAAGCGATTGCGCAAAGTGTGAAATTGGCGCCACTACAAACTGAATATATTCAATTGAACTATGCCAAAGCGGCAGATATTGAAAAACTAATTACGCAAGGCAAGAATGCATCACGTGGTGGTTCAAATACCAATACAGGTACTGATCCATTAGGCGATAGCGTTGGTAGCTTGTTGAGTCCACGCGGTACAGTGTCGGTAGATCCACGTACCAATACCTTAATCATCAACGATACATCGGCAAAAATTGATCAGATTCGTCAAATGATTGATTTGCTAGATGTATCTGTGAAGCAGGTGATGATTGAAGCACGTATTGTTCGTGCAACCACAGATTTCACCAAGGAAATGGGGGTGAAGTGGGGCATCTTGTCACAAGGGATTACCAATAATAACCACTTGTTGGTGGGTGGTAGCGATACGACTTTGTGGAACTTGCGTGAACCAGAAAAAGATAGTGATACGGGTGGTTGGAAGTACGAAATTGAACGTCCACAAAACCTGAATGTCGATTTGGGTGTGACCAGTCCAGGTGCCAGCCGTATTGCATTTGGTTTAATCAGCTTGTCTGACTTTATGCTCGATTTGGAGTTGTCGGCATTACAAGCAGATGGTTACGGTGAAGTGATTTCGACACCAAAAGTTCTGACTGCAGATAAGCAAAATGCCAAAGTGGCATCGGGTACGCAAATTCCGTATCAATCTTCTGAAGGTGGTGGTGTCAATGCCGTATCTACTACAGAATTCATTGATGCGACTTTAAGTTTGGATGTGACCCCAAGTATCACGCCTGACGGTAAAGTCCAAATGCAATTAAATATCACCAGTGACTCACCAGGTGCACCTACACCTACAGGTCAGCTCACCATTAACAAGAACGCGGTGAATACCAACGTTTTGGTAGATAATGGTGAAACTGTGGTCTTGGGTGGTATTTTTGAGCAACAAACGGCTAACTCACAAACCAAAGTTCCATTCTTGGGCGATATTCCTTATATCGGACGTTTATTCCGTAAAGATATCAAGTCGGACAACAAACGTGAGTTACTGATTTTTGTTACACCACGAATTGTTAATGACAGTGTTTCAAGAAATCATTAATATATTTTCAATTTAAACAAAATTTATAGGTGACTCCTTGCTAAGCAAAGAGTTTGACACCCTACCAAATATCTATTTGGTAGGGCCGATGGGGGCAGGCAAGACCACTGTAGGACGCCATTTGGCGGAATTGTTAGGGCGTGAATTTCTAGACAGTGATCATGAAATTGAACGCAAAACTGGCGCTACGATCCCTTGGATCTTTGAAAAAGAAGGTGAACAAGGGTTTCGTAGTCGTGAAACAGCGGTTATTGATGAGTTAACCACACGGCATAAACTTGTACTTGCTACAGGTGGCGGCGCGGTGACTCAAGCCCCGAATCGAGACTTCTTAAAACAACGTGGTATTGTTGTTTATCTATATACCCCTGTCGAAATTCAACTTCAGCGAACTTATCGCGATAAAAACCGTCCTTTACTTCAAGTCGAAAACCCCGAACAAAGATTACGTGATTTGCTTGCAGTGCGTGATCCGTTGTATCGTGAGGTGGCGCATTATATTATTGAAACCAATCAGGGTGCTGCGCGAGATTTGGCGCAAAAAATCTTAAATACGATTGTTTCAGAGCAAATATCTTAGGTAGAAAGCGACTTTTTCATGCAGACTTTACACGTTGAACTCGGCGATCGCCGTTACCCTATTTTTATTGGCAGTGATCTTCAGCCCCAAGAATTACTTGCACTTTATATTAAAGGTCAGCAAGTCATGATAGTGACTAATACCACGGTTGCACCTTTGTATTTAAGTCACTATGTGACGGCTGTTGAAGCACTTGGTAAGAAAGTGGCAACCTGTATTTTGCCTGATGGAGAAAAATACAAAGATATTCAGCATCTCACTCTTATTTTTGATGCCTTGCTGGAAGCTGGTTTTAACCGTGATTGTACGGTGCTGGCTTTGGGCGGTGGCGTGATTGGCGATATGGCAGGTTTTGCTTCGGCAAGTTTTCAGCGTGGAGTGTACTTCATTCAAGTACCGACCACTTTATTGTCGCAGGTCGATTCAAGTGTCGGTGGCAAAACAGGGATTAATCATCCATTGGGTAAAAACATGATTGGCGCGTTTCAGCAACCCCAAGTGGTGCTGGCCGATATGTCGCAACTGAATACTTTACCTGAGCGCGAGTTGTCTGCAGGCTTAGCCGAAGTCATTAAATATGCGCTTTTGGGTGATGTCGAGTTTCTAGAATGGCTTGAAACGCACATGGAAGCATTAGTGGCGCGTGATCCTGCTGTACTGGCAGAAGCGGTATATCGTTCATGTGCACATAAAGCACGTATTGTTGCTAATGATGAAAAAGAGCAAGGTGAACGCGCTTTATTGAATCTTGGGCACAC
This sequence comes from Acinetobacter seohaensis, assembly GCF_056431365.1. Taxonomy (NCBI): domain Bacteria; kingdom Pseudomonadati; phylum Pseudomonadota; class Gammaproteobacteria; order Moraxellales; family Moraxellaceae; genus Acinetobacter; species Acinetobacter seohaensis. The sequence goes on along the minus strand of NZ_JBWKMK010000137.1, from coordinate 12,626 downwards.
CTTCGGACACGCGATTGAATCTTATTTGGGCTATGGTAAATGGTTACATGGTGAAGCTGTTGCGACAGGGATGGTGATGGCAGCCGATTTATCACAGCGTATGGGCTGGATTTCTGTCGCAGATGTAGAGCGTACAAAAAATATCATTTCTCGTGCCAATTTACCGATAGTATGTCCGCAAATTCCACTGGATCAGTTTTTGGCTTATATGGCACACGATAAAAAAGTGCTGAATGGTCAATTACGTTTGGTGCTCATGAAGCAATTGGGTCAAGCCATCATCACCAAAGAGTTTGACTTAGAATTGATGAAACAGGCGATTTTAGCCAATCAAGCATAAAAGGCAGCATATGACAGCACTGCGTACACACTGGCAAAAAATTCAACAGTCAATTTGGTTGCTGGGCGCGGTGCTGTGTTTATTGGCGGCACTGATTTTTTGGGCGGTGACAGACCGTGAAGAACTGGTTGAAATTGAAAAACAACCAGAGTCTGAAATTGAATTACAAATTCAACCCGAAAAGGTTGCTGCAACCACCTATTTGGGTGGCTTGCAAGAAGAAGTCCGCCCTTTGGAACTCACCACGCGTTTGACGGCTTCTGGTTTGCATGAGGCTGAGTTTCGCGGTACTAAATATATTCAGGAACAAAAAAATAATAGCACGATTGAACTGTTTCGGGTCAATGATGAAAACATCATTAAAAGTTTTATTAAAAAGCAAACAGATCGGAGCAAGCTGTTTTATATCCGTTTAAGCGGTGAGGGGCAGGCTGAACAATATGTGATGTTATATGGCAGTTTTGGCAATAAACGCGACGCTGCACAGACTTTGACCGCATTGCCATTTAAATTTCCTGAAACGATTCAGCCTGTTGTGGTACAATTTGCTGACTATCGTCCTTATGTCAATGATTTAAGTGCAGATGAAATGGGGCTGAGCACTAAGCTATATGCGGTAAATTTACGTCCTGCAGCTGTGCCTAAAATAGATGAAAGTGCTTTGGCACGTCCACCTACAACCACAACGACTGCACCGACTACGCAGACTGTTGCACCGCAAAATAGTACCACTAGCACTACAATTACCCGCCGTGATCAGGAGGGTAATGTCGTTGATGTACAAAAATCACAAAGTGGTACAGCACCTGCTCAGCCAGATGCACCTGAACCTGAAGTGCGCGATCCTTTTAACTAATGTGCGGAATTCTCCATCTATAATCTGTGATTTAGATGGAGATGGATAGCACGCTATTTCATTCAGGTCTTTCTTGGTTTTGGATGTATTCCCGAATTACATCAATTGTAGCCCCGCCTGTTGTGAGTAGACAGTATGCTCTCGTCCAAAGTACAGGCTTCCAATAATACGGTTTTAGTTCTTCCTCAAATTCTTTGCGTATCAGTCGGCTTGACACTGTTTTTAGATTGTTAATGAATTTGCTTGGCATGATATTCGGGTGCATATCTAACAATATATGGACATGATCGGCTTCACCATTGAACTCGATCAAGTCAATTTCCCAATCGGTACAGTTCTTTTTTATGATTTCTTCAAGCCGATTGAGCATTTCATTTGAAAGGCATTTCTTGCGATATTTTGTTACTAACACTAAATGATATGTGAGCTTATAAACACAGTGATAATGTGATTTCATTATATTTACACTAAGCAATTAATTTGTTAAATTATAACCATGAAACAACCTTTTTTGAAAGCGTATAAATATCGCATCTATCCAAATTCTCAACAGAAAGTGCAGTTTGAAAAGCACTTCGGATGCACTCGCTTTATTTTCAATTGGGCTTTAGCTCTTCAAACCAAAGCCCATTCAGAAACTCAAAAATTATTATCAAAAAAGGATATTCAAGACCAATTGGTTGCAATGAAGAAGCAACCTGAATTTGAATGGTTGAATGAAGTAAACAGTCAATCACTTCTTAGTGGATTACTTCATCTGCATACCGCTTATAACAATTTCTTTCAGCGATTGAAGAAAGGCAAGATTGAGTTTAGGAAGATTAAAGGCTACAAGCCAAAACCTGATGAAAAACGCCCATTGAGTCATATTGTTGGCTATCCACGGTTTAAGTCCAAGAAAGTACCTCAACGGTCTTATCAATGCCCTCAACACGCAACGGTGAGCTTTGAGCATGGTTTACTACATCTACCCAAAATTAAAGGGATAAAAACTGTATTTAGTCGGACATTTGATGGGAAAATTAAAACTGTCACCATTAGTAAAACAGCAACAGGTAAGTATTATGCTTCGATCTTAGTCGAGTCTGAGTTAGAGCTTGTTGCACCAACAACAGTTCAACCCGATCAAACTATTGGAATTGATATGGGTTTGAATCACATGCTCATTCAATCTAATGGTGATAAAGTTGAAAACCCAAGATACTTACGGCACGCTCAAAATCGCTTAGCTATACAGCAAAAAATATTTGCCCGAAAACAGAAAGAATCTAAGAGTTATCAGCGTCAAAAATTAAGTGTTGCATTCATCCATGAAAAAGTGCGTTTGCAACGCTTAGACCTACATCACAAACTAACGCATCACTTGATCTGTGAAAACCAAGCGACCACGTATGCTGTAGAGGATTTAGGGATAAAAAACATGGTAAGGAATCGAAAATTAGCGAAGTCTATTTCAGATGTAGCTTGGGGTCAATTTCTTACGATATTGCAATACAAGGCGAAATGGTTTGGCAAGAATATTCTGCAAATTGGAAGATTTGTACCAAGCTCTAAAGCATGCTCATGTTGTGGATACACCATGACAAAATTGCCACTAAGCATAAGAGAATGGCAATGTCCTGACTGTGAAACAGTGCATGACCGTGATTTGAATGCAAGCCTAAATATACGCAATTTCGCTTTAGCTGATGCACTAGGACATAGTGTTGTATAAAGAGTTCCTGTACCGCCATACTGTCAGCGCAGTGCGGTATCGAAAGGTGTAATCTCTAAGATTACATGGGTCGCAAAGATTCCCCCACCATAACTCTTAGTTTGGTGGTGGGAGTATGTCAACTAATCATAAACACTTCCAATATTCTTTTAGCTCAAGTCGAGTCATTCAAATAGCTACTTGAGCTTTATCCTTTTTGTTTGTTATTTACATTGAGCTATTTTGGCTCAATTGCACCAATTTGATCTAAAAAAATGATCCTTCTCACTAAAAAATGCGTTCTAAAATGGCGCAGCATGGTGTATAAAAATAATGAAATGCACAAAAATAGTGCGAATTTGACTTAAAAATGTGATCTGATTTTACATTTTTAGGGTTCAAGCTGAGATTTGGCTCATGTGTGAATCAAAAATAAAGTTGGCATTGTTTTTGCTTTTATTGGTGCGTGAATTGAGTTGTTGTCCCTATTTTGGCGCAAAAAAGATTCAATAATTGTGCGAAACTGTCAAATTTGCCTGTTACATTAAAGTGTAAAAGTTGCGTAAATGATGGATCGGTTACTCAGGCTTTTTAATCGGCATTGATTGAAATAAATGTGTGACATTTCATTTACCCAAGGTTGATGTTTAGAGTTGTAAATTGAGTTAAATCGCAAAAACAGATTGTTTAATTGGCCCAATTGGGCAAGTAAAAGAAGGGTACGCTATGCACATGCCATCGCCTAATACTGTAGCTCCCGCTCAAGGTTTATACCAACCGGATGAGTTTAAAGATAACTGTGGTTTCGGTTTAATTGCCCATATGCAGGGTGATGCAAGCCATGATCTCGTCAAGACTGCCATTCATAGTTTAAGTTGCATGACCCACCGTGGTGGTATTGCCGCAGACGGTAAAACGGGCGATGGATGTGGTTTGCTGTTGGCGATGCCAAAGCAATTTTTCCGCGAAGAAGCAAAACGCTTAAGTGACATTACTCTGAGCGAAATTTTTGCAGTGGGTACAGTATTTCTGAACCTCGACCCTGCCTTAGCGACACATGCTAAAAATATCCTGACCAAAGAAATTGAAGCAGAAGGCTGTAAAGTATTGGCTTGGCGTGTGGTGCCAACCAATAATGAGGCATTGGGCGAAATTGCCATGCACTCTTTGCCTGCGTTTGAGCAAATTATTGTCAATTGCCCATTGGGGGTGACTGAGGTTGAATTTAACCGTAAATTATTCTTGGCACGTCGTCGTGCCGAGCAGCAATTGACTGCTGATCCATATTTTTATGTGACCACGTTATGCTCAACCGTGATCAGCTATAAAGGTTTGATGATGCCTGCAGCGATTGCAGACTTTTATACCGACCTTGCCGATGAACGTCTGGCATCACATATTGTGGTGTTCCATCAGCGCTTCTCGACCAACACTTTGCCACGTTGGCCGTTGGCACAGCCGTTCCGTTATTTAGCACACAATGGTGAAATCAACACCATTACCGCCAACCGTAATTGGGCAATGGCACGTACCCCTAAATTTGAAAATCCATTATTACCAGGTTTGACAGAGCTAAACCCAATTGTAAACCGTACAGGTTCAGACTCCTCAAGTTTAGACAATATGCTGGAAATTCTGGTGGGTGGCGGAATGGATTTATTCCGTGCCTTGCGTATGTTGGTTCCGCCTGCATGGCAGAACGTCGAAACCATTGATGCCGATTTACGCGCTTTCTATGAATTTAACTCTAAACATATGGAAGCGTGGGATGGCCCTGCAGGTTTAGTGATTCAGGATGGTCGTCATGCCATCTGTATGTTAGACCGTAATGGCTTACGTCCTGCACGTTGGGTGATCACTAAAAATGGCTACATTACTTTGGCCTCTGAAATTGGGGTGTGGGGTTATGAGCCTGAAGATGTAATTTCTAAAGGACGTGTTGGTCCTGGTCAAATTTTGGTGGTGGATACCTTTACTGGCAAAGTGCTCGATACGCAGGATGTAAATAACCATCTGAAAAGAATGCGTCCTTATCGTGAATGGTTACGTGAAAATTCAATCCGTTTACAAGGTAGCCCAGAGCTTGAAGAATATTTATGTGATCACGGTTTAAAAGGCGATGCCTTAAAAGCTGCACAAAAAATGTTTATGGTGACCTTTGAAGAACGTGACCAGTTATTGCGTCCAATTGCAGAAAGCGGTCAGGAAGCCGTTGGTTCCATGGGTGATGATACGCCAATGGCGGTATTGTCGCGTCAGGTACGCCATGTGTCGGATTATTTCCGTCAGCAGTTCGCACAGGTAACCAATCCACCGATTGACCCATTGCGTGAATCTATCGTGATGTCTTTGGAAACCTGTTTAGGCCGTGAACAAAACGTATTTGAGCAAGGTCCAGAACATGCAGACCGCTTGATTATCTCAAGTCCTGTGTTGACCAATTCTAAAATGCACCAAATTCGCACTTTGGGTCGTAAAGGCTATGAAATTGCCGACATCGATCTGAACTATGCTGAAAATGAAGGTTTGCAAGCTGCGATTCAACGGATTTGCGAAACTGCTGCACAAGCGGTGCGTGAGGGTAAAACTTTATTGGTACTCACCGATAAAAAAATCCGTGAAGGTTACTTGCCTGCCAATGCGGTCATGGCGACTGGTGCGGTGCATCACTACTTAATACAAGTCGGTTTACGTACCGATGCCAACATTATTGTCGAAACTGGCTTTGCTCGTGACCCACATCAATTTGCAGTATTGCTCGGTTTTGGTGCAACAGCGGTATATCCATATTTGGCTTATGATGTGATCAATGACTTGATTGCCAAAGGTGAGTTATTGGGTGACCCAGTCTATGCACAAAGTAATTTCCGCAAAGGCATTGAAAAAGGCTTGCTCAAAGTCTTATCAAAAATGGGTATTTCAACTGTAGCCTCTTACCGTGGTGGACAATTATTTGAAGCGGTTGGTTTGTCTGCTGAAGTGGTGAATACCTGCTTTATTGGTGTACCGAGCCGTATTCAGGGTGCTACTTTTGCCGACCTTGAAAATGATCAGAAAAAACTGGCAGACACTGCGTGGAAATCACGTAAGCCAATTGATCAGGGTGGTTTGCTGAAATTTGTCTTTGGCAAGGAATACCACGCTTTTAACCCAGATGTGATCAATGCCTTACACAAAGCAGTGCGTTCAGGCAATTATGCAGATTTTAAAGAATATGCAGAAATCGTGAACAATCGCCCTATTGCGACCATTCGTGATCTCTTTAAATTGAAAACAGACCATTCAATTGCCTTAGATCAAGTAGAATCGGTTGAGCAAATTTTGCCACGTTTTGACTCAGCGGGGATGTCTTTAGGGGCATTGTCGCCAGAAGCACATGAAGCCATTGCCATTGCCATGAACACCATTGGTGGACGTTCAAACTCAGGTGAGGGCGGTGAAGACCCAGCGCGTTACGGCACAATTCGTAATTCGAAAATTAAACAGATTGCTTCAGGGCGTTTCGGGGTAACACCTGCTTACTTAACCTCTGCAGAAGTGTTGCAGATTAAAGTGGCACAGGGTGCAAAACCGGGTGAAGGCGGTCAGTTACCAGGCGGTAAAGTGAATGGCTTGATTGCACGTTTGCGTTACTCTGTACCGGGTGTGACTTTAATTTCTCCACCACCACACCACGATATTTATTCGATTGAAGACTTGTCACAATTGATTTTTGATTTAAAACAAGTCAATCCACAAGCCATGGTGTCAGTAAAACTGGTATCTGAACCGGGTGTAGGTACAATTGCCGCAGGTGTCGCTAAAGCCTATGCCGACTTCATTACCATCTCAGGTTATGATGGTGGTACTGCAGCATCGCCATTGTCATCTATTCACCATGCAGGTTCGCCATGGGAATTAGGTTTAAGCGAGGCGCACCAAGCTTTGCGCGTGAATGACCTACGTGGCAAAGTTCGTGTGCAAACCGATGGCGGTTTAAAAACTGGCCTAGATGTCGTTAAAGCTGCAATTTTAGGTGCAGAAAGCTTTGGTTTTGGTTCAACCCCAATGATTGCTTTAGGCTGTAAATATTTGCGTATTTGTCACTTAAACAACTGTGCTACTGGTGTAGCAACGCAGCAAGATCATTTGCGTCAGGAACACTATATTGGTGAACCACAAATGCTGATCAACTTCTTCACATTTATTGCTGAAGAAACTCGTGAATGGTTAGCGGCATTGGGTGTGGCGAGCTTAAAAGACTTGATTGGCCGTACCGACTTACTGGAAATTTTACCGGGTGAAACTGAAAAACATGCACATCTTGATTTAAGTGCCTTGTTAGAATCACACCCTGCGGCAGAAGGCAAAGCGCAATACTGTCAGGTTGAAGGCAATGCACCATTTGACAAAGGCGTCTTGGCTGAAAAAATGATTGCAGAGATGTTGCCTGCAATTGAAGCAGGTACGGGCGGCGAGTATTACTTTAACGTGAGCAACTGTGACCGTTCTATTGGTGCACGTATTTCAGGTGAAATTGCTCGTCGTTATGGTAACTTGAGCATGGAACATCATCCTGTCAAAGTGAATCTTACAGGTACTGCAGGGCAATCTTTAGGTGTTTGGAATGCAGGTGGTTTGCATATCAAACTTGAAGGCGATGCCAATGACTATGTTGGTAAAGGCATGGCGGGTGGACGTATTTCCATCTTCCCACCAAAAGGTTCGCCATTCCAAACGCAGAATACGGCCATTATTGGTAATACCTGCCTATATGGTGCTACTGGTGGTAAATTATTTGCTGCGGGTACTGCTGGTGAGCGTTTTGCGGTGCGTAACTCAGGTGCCTTCGCTGTGATTGAAGGGGCAGGCGACCACTGCTGTGAATATATGACTGGCGGAATTGTCACGGTATTAGGCAAAGTGGGACATAACTTCGGTGCAGGTATGACAGGTGGTTTTGCCTATGTACTGGACTTAGATAATGACTTTGTTGACCGTTACAACCACGAACTGATTGAGCTGAACCGTATCTCAACTGAATCGATGGAAGAACATAAAGAGTTCTTGTGCCGTATTTTAGATGAACATATTAAAGAAACAGGCAGTGCGTGGGCATACAAAATCCGCCATGAGTTTGATTTCTATAGCCGTAAATTCTGGTTGGTAAAACCAAAAGCTGCAAACTTGCAGACTTTGTTAAAAACTACCCAAGCAGATCCACAATAATCCACGACTCACATTCGGCAGATGTGGATAACTTTAGACTTATACCCAGTGTAAATGTCGCGTTATCCACATCCACCTACGGAGAAAGACATGGCAGAACGCCTACATAATGACTTTCAATTTCTGGATGTAGCACGCCAAGATCCAGAGAAAAAAGATCTCGATGTCCGCAAAAATGAGTTTGTGGAAATTTATAAACCGTTTACTGCAGAAGTAGCGGCTAATCAGACCCATCGTTGTTTGGGTTGTGGTAACCCATACTGTGAATGGAAATGCCCTGTGCATAACTACATTCCAAACTGGCTTAAACTAATTTCGGAAGGTCGTATTTTTCAGGCAGCAGAATTGTGTCATCAAACCAATACCTTGCCTGAAGTCTGTGGACGTGTTTGTCCGCAAGACCGTTTGTGTGAAGGCGCATGTACCTTGAACGATGGCTTTGGTGCAGTCACCATTGGTAATGCTGAAAAGTACATCAATGATACTGCTTTTGCTTTGGGCTGGCGTCCAGACATGTCGCATGTGAAGTGGACCGATAAAAAAGTGGCGATTATTGGCGCAGGGCCTGCGGGTTTGGGCTGTGCCGATATTTTGGTGCGTAACGGAGTAAAGCCTGTAGTCTTTGACAAACGCCCTGAAATTGGTGGCTTGCTGACCTTTGGTATTCCAGAATTTAAAATGGAAAAAGACGTGATGAAACGCCGCCGTGAAATTTTCTCGGGCATGGGGGTTGAATTCCGTTTAAATACTGAAATTGGTACAGATATCACCATTGAACAACTGCTTGCAGATTACGATGCGGTATTTATGGGCATGGGCACATACACCTATATGAAAGGTGGCTTTGCCGGTGAAGATTTAGATGGCGTTTATGATGCGCTGGATTTCTTGATTGCCAATGTTAACCGTTGCCAAGGTTGGGAAAAAGACCCAGCAGAATACATCAGTGTTGAAGGCAAGAAAGTGATTGTACTGGGTGGTGGTGATACTGCCATGGACTGTAACCGTACTTCAATTCGTCAAGGTGCGCAAGAAGTGACCTGTGCCTACCGTCGTGATGAAGCCAATATGCCAGGTTCACGCCGTGAAGTGACCAATGCCCGTGAAGAAGGGGTGAATTTCTTATTCAACCGTCAACCAATTGAAATTGTCGGAGAAAATGGCAAGGTCACAGGTGTAAAAGTGGTGACCACGCAATTGGGTGAGCCAGACAGCCGTGGTCGTCGCAGCCCAGAGCCTGTTCCAGGTTCCGAAGAAGTTTTAGCTGCAGATGCCGTTTTGCTTGCTTTTGGTTTCCGTGCCAGTCCTGCAGATTGGTTTGCCTCTGCCAATGTTGGGGTTGACGGTTCAGGTCGTGTAGTGGCAGCAGAACAGCAAACATTTAAGTTCCAAACAACTAACCCGAAAATTTTTGCAGGGGGCGATATGGTGCGTGGTTCTGATTTGGTTGTGACTGCAATTTGGGAAGGTCGTCAGGCGGCAGAAGGTATTTTAGATTATTTAGAGCTCTAAACGAGTTTGCTTTGCTTAGATCTAGAAAGGGCTGAGTTTTAAGGAATTCAGTCCTTTTTTATTGGATATTTTATCCAGCTCATCTTCTTCTGGTATATATTCCCAACCTTGAACCATATATGACGTAAGAGAAGTACCATCAATATTAATTCAATCTGCTGTACAAGGTTATTGTTTGATGTAAACAGTTTGGTGATTCGCTCGATTAAACAAAATACACAAACAGGTCAGAATTTCACGTTAGAATGAAATCATTTCAAACAAATACAAAGAAAATTTAGAGGTTAATCTATGAATTTCACAAAAAAAACCATGCTTGCGGTGGCTTTAACCAGTACTTTGACATTAAGCGGCTGTGGCTATAACACCTTACAAGTGAAAGATGAAGCAGTAACAGCATCTTGGTCAGAAGTCCAAAACCAATATCAACGTCGTGCTGACTTAGTGCCAAACTTGGTGAATGTGGTCAAAGGCTATGCTAAACACGAAGAACAGGTATTAACTGAAGTGACTCAGGCACGTGCCAATGTCGCAGGCTTAAAAGTGGATAAGTCGGTATTGGAAGACCCTGCGTTATTCCAGAAATATCAAGAAGCACAGGCGCAAATGACCAGTGCCTTATCACGTTTAATTGCGGTGTCTGAAAATTATCCAGACTTAAAAGCCAATGAGCAATTCCGTGATTTACAAGTACAACTAGAAGGCACAGAAAACCGTATTGCCGTGGCGCGTAACCGTTACATCAGCACAGTGCAAGACTTTAACAGCTATGCACGTCAGTTCCCGCAAGTGATGACCGCAAAAGTCATTGGTATGGACACCAAACCAAACTTCAGTGCCGAACAAAGCGCACAAACAGCACCGAAAGTTTCGTTTGAATAACGCCTAGGAGGATGCCTGGATGCTGCAATTGCACAGCAAGACCTGTATAAATCTAGTGCAGATGCTGCTGCTGATGGTTGTCATGTGTTTTAGTGGCTTGGCATATAGTGAAGTTACCACCGCAACCGATGAAACTGCCGAAGCTGTGGTGCTGGGTAAAATTGTGCAGCAACAGCATCCTCAAAGTGCCAACCCTATCCCAGATCTTGCAAACTCACGTCAGCCTACATCGAGCACTCAGCAAGCACCTGCGGAAACACCAGTTCAGCAACCGCAAATTGCCAATGATATGGCAGAGGGTGAATCCATCCGTGCTTTGCCGACCTTGAATCAGCCCGTGGTCGATCAAGCCAATTTGCTCACTGCTGCAGAAAAACAGCAAATCAGCCAGCGGATTTTAAATTTACATCAACACGCCAAAGCACAAATTGGTGTGGTGATTGTACCGACCACAGGGCAGGAAGATATTTTTGATTTTGCCATGCGGGTCGCAGAACAATGGCAGCTCGGTTCTGCCAAGCAAGACAATGGTGTGTTAATGGCAATTGCAGTCAATGACCGCCGTATTCAGATTTTAACGGGTTATGGTTTAGAGGGTGTGCTGCCCGATATTGTGGTCAGTCGGATAATTAACCAGCGTATTACCCCCTATTTTAAACAAGCGCAATATGCTCAAGGCATTGACGCAGGCTTGGCAGAAATTGAACGGATTTTAAACTTAGACCCCGAAGTTGCGGCACAGGCAGCGCAAGAACTGAAACAGCGTCAGGAACAAGCCTTGCAAGAACAACAGGCGCGTGAAAAAACCTTGAGCACTGCTTTATTTATTTTAATTGCAGGGGTAATTGGCTCACTGATTGTTGGAAAACGCTTAAGTGCTTCAACTGCTGCCGTGGCAGGTACAGTGGCAGGTTTGGTCAATGGTGCAGGCTTAATCACCAGTTTAATGATTGGCGCAGGAATTTTCTTTTTACTCATCACTGCGATTGCACAGACCATTTTCCAAATTTTTTTGTCCTCTGCAGGCCGTGGAGGCGGACATGGTGGCGGTGGTTTTGGCGGCGGCGGTTTGGGTGGCGGTGGCTATAGCGGCGGCGGTGGCGGCTTTGGTGGGGGAGGAGCATCAGGATCATGGTAACAACAACCGATACAACAGAGATTATTACTCAACCCAAAACAGAAACGGTGACGCGACCCTGTTTCAAGCGTTGGCTGAAGCATTTTTTTTATTTGCCTGCCACCAAGCGTTTTTTTAATGCGCAGGATCAACATGCAATTGCAGAAGCAGTGACTGCTGCCGAACAGGGGCATGTGGGGGAAATTCAGGTGGTGATTGAAGGCTGTTTACCATCGCGTATGGCTTATTATGTCGATACCCATGCCCGCGCGCGTCAGTTATTTGCAGAATTAGGTGTTTGGGACACTGAATTGAACAGTGGGGTTTTGCTGTACCTGAATTTGTGTGAGCGCAAAGTGGAAATTGTGATTGACCGTGGGATTAAAACTGCGACCACGCAACAAGTGTGGGATGAAGTCTGTGCGCATATTGTGCAGGGTTTGGCACAGCAGCAGTATCGACAAGCAGTGATAACAGGTGTGCAAGAAATTGGTGAAATTTTGGATGCTTTTTATGACCGTCAGTTGCTTGATCAGCAAAATGAATTGAGCAATGCGCCGATTATTTTGGGGTGAGAGCTGTTAGTATTCTTCTCTTTTTCAACCCCCTCCTTGCACCATACATGGCTCACCTTTTTCAAAGGGGGAAGTTTGCACAAGTTTATTTGGGAGATGTGCCAAAAAGTGAAAACTTGCGTATTTTTAACTTTTTTACATGAAATTAATTTTTATAATGAATGTTCTTCTCTTTTCTAAAGAGAGGCTAGGAGAGATTTTTTTAATATGGGTGGCTTTCACTACATTTGACTTACTTTTTCAAAAAGGGAAACCACATCAGCACAAAAGATAATCACCGCACATAAGATAAATTTGATGAAATTTAGATCAAAAAGGTTTTGTTGCACAAAGATTTAAAAGACAGCACCTGCTTATCTGAACAGAACTCAAGTGACAACTTGGGTATGAGGACGACCTAATTCTGTAAATCTGTTTAATACTGCTATGCGTGCATGAATCTG
>NZ_JBWKMK010000136.1:0-39356 GCF_056431365.1 Acinetobacter seohaensis | reverse complement strand
GGCGCATATTGCGCCGTTTTGTTTGATTTTCTCGTGTACTAAAAATTATTGACGTTTTTTCAATTCATCACGAATTTCACGTAATAATTCAATATCTTCTGGAGTTGCTGCTGGTTCTGGCGCTGCTTCTTCTTGTTTACGGCGCATACGATTAATCATTTTCACCATTAAGAACACCACCCATGCCAAAATAATGAAGTTAATTAAAATCGTAAGGAAGTTACCATAGGTCAGGACATTTACACCTGCTTTGGTTAACTCATCTAAAGACTGTAAATTGTTTGGGTTATCGCCCAAAACAAAGAACTTTTGTGTGAAATCCACACCACCGCCAGTGATCACAGTAATCAATGGCATGATGATATCTTTCACTAATGAGTCAACAATTTTACCAAATGCCCCACCAATAATCACACCGACAGCCAAGTCGATCATATTGCCTTTTACCGCAAATTCGCGGAACTCTTGAATAATACTCATTTAAATCTCCAGTTTTTTTTGACTTTAATTTATGTGACGAAGTATACATTAACTTTATAGCTTCATTTCCACGTAATTTACTTGGGAATCATCTGCTTTTATATATTGGTTTGCTAATTTAAACAAAAAAATGCCATCAATAAATTGATGGCATTTTTAAATTTTGCTGCCCCGCATGAGGACAACATCATTTTTAAAACTTATTTACCAGAACGGTTACGTTTACGTTCGTTTTCAGTCAACCAGCGTTTACGGATACGGATTGACTTAGGTGTTACTTCAACTAATTCATCATCTTCAATAAATTCAAGCGCTTGTTCAAGCGTGAATTCAATTGCAGGTACCAATGTCAACGCATCATCAGTACCAGAAGCACGTACGTTAGTTAACTGTTTCGCTTTAGTTGGGTTAACTGTCATGTCGTCTGAACGAGAGTTAATCCCTACGATCATACCTTCGTAAACTTCTAACTGAGGTTTAGCAAATAGACGACCACGGTCCTGCAATGTGAACAATGCATAGCCAAGGCAAGTACCTTGAACCATAGAAATCAACACACCGTTTTGACGTTTCGCAACTTGACCTGCTTTCATTGGGCCATAGTGTGAGAAGCTTGACGTCATGATACCCGTACCAGAAGTCATGGTCATGAATTCAGAACGGAAACCAATTAAACCACGTGAAGGCACAGTGGCTTCAATACGGATACGACCTTTACCGTCTACTTCCATATTGGTCATCTCACCTTTACGGTTACCCATTTGTTCCATCACAGCGCCTTGGTGCTGTTCTTCTACGTCAAAAGTCACGTTTTCGTATGGTTCTTGCATTTCGCCATCGATCTCTTTCAAGATCACTTGTGGACGAGATACACCCATCTCGAAGCCTTCACGACGCATGTTTTCAATCAATACTGAAAGGTGAAGTTCACCACGACCTGATACTTTGAAACGGTCAGGACTGTCAGTGTCTTCTACACGAAGTGCAACGTTATGAATCAATTCACGGTCAAGACGTTCACGGATGTTACGTGAAGTCACAAACTTACCTTCTTTACCCGCAAAAGGTGAGTTGTTAACTTGGAAAGTCATCGATACGGTTGGTTCGTCTACAGAAAGCGGCGGTAAAGCTTCTACATTTTTCGGATCACAAATCGTGTCAGAAATATGTAATTCGTCCATGCCTGTTACACAAACGATGTCACCTGCAGATGCAGATTCGATGTCGATACGCTCTAAACCGTGGTAACCCATGATTTTTAAGATACGACCGTTACGTGTTTTGCCTTCTTGGTCAATCACGGTTACAGGTGTATTCAATTTCACAGAACCACGTTGAATACGACCGACACCAATCACACCCACGAAACTATTATAGTCAAGTGAAGAGACTTGCATTTGGAATGGACCATCAACATCAACTGCTGGTGGCTCGACGATATCTACAATTGTTTGGAATAACGGCGTCATATCTTCCGCTAATTCGTCTGGCGCAGGACCAGCAACACCACGTAAGCCTGATGCATATACGATTGGGAAGTCTAATTGGTCATCGGTTGCACCCAAGTTATCAAACAAGTCAAATACTTGATCAATAACCCAGTCTGGACGCGCGTTTGGCTTGTCTACTTTGTTGATGATCACGATTGGCTTCAAACCACGTGCGAACGCTTTTTGCGTTACGAAACGTGTTTGTGGCATTGGGCCTTCTTGTGAGTCAACCAAAAGAAGTACGCAATCCACCATCGACATTACACGTTCAACTTCGCCACCGAAGTCGGCGTGTCCCGGGGTGTCCACAATGTTAATGCGGTATTCAGTATCAGTACGTTTGTCTAACCATTTGATTGCAGTGTTTTTTGCAAGAATGGTAATACCACGTTCACTTTCAATAGCGCCTGAATCCATGACACGCTCAATCTCGCCCGCTCGTTCACCGAGTGCGCCCGATTGTTGTAAAAGTTTATCCACAAGAGTTGTTTTTCCGTGGTCAACGTGCGCAATAATTGCGATGTTGCGGAGAGTTTTAATATCAGACATTTAAATTCAATACGCTATAAATTTGAGGGCAAATTATACAGAAAAATACTAAAGTTTTATAGTGACACTTTATTGACACACACAATTTTTTTTGATGAGTGGCGTGCTTTGGGTTTTGTAATGCTGTGTAACTCGATTAGAATAGCGCCACTTTTGCAATTTTTTATGACTCATGTCTGATTTAAACCACTCTCCCCACCCAAAAGACCAGCTCGATTTGGTCTATGGTCTGAATGACCGTCCAAAACCATTCATCGCTTTTTTAGCAGCTTTTCAGCATTTACTGGCAATTATTGTTCCAATTGTCACACCAGGTCTCTTAATTTGCTTGGCTTTAGGTGTTTCCAAACAAGATACCAACATGATCTTGTCAATGTCTTTGGTCATTTCAGGCATTGCAACCTTTTTACAATGTAAAAAAGTCGGCCCTTTTGGTGCAGGTTTGCTCATTGTGCAAGGCACCAGTTTTAACTTTATTGGCCCAATCATTGGTATTGGCTCTGCTATGGTCGCCGCAGGCACACCTGTTGAATCGGTCATGGCGGCAATTTTTGGCGTGGTCATTGCAGGTTCGTTTATTGAAATGGGCGTATCGCAAATTTTACCGTGGGTCAAAAAGCTGATTACCCCATTGGTCACTGGTATTGTGGTACTTCTCATTGGTTTGACCTTAATTAAAGAAGGTTTAATCAGTATGGGCGGTGGCTACCAAGCCATGAGCAATAATACCTTTGCCAATACCGACAACCTGATTATGTCGTGTACCGTCTTGGCAATTATTATTATTTTGAACCGCATCAATATCACGTGGATTAAAAGCTCTGCCATTTTAATTGCCTTGGTGATTGGTTATGCAATGGCAGGCATGATGGGTCATCTCGACTTTTCAGGTCTGAAAGATGCCCCTCTGGTACAAGTGCCGACTCCGATGCATTTTGGACTGGATTTCTCTTGGAGCTTATTCATTCCATTGGCATTTATTTATTTGGTGACGTCATTAGAAGCCATTGGTGATATTACCGCGACCTCTAAACTCTCCAATCAACCTGTCGATGGCCCACAATGGATACAACGCATTAAAGGCGGTGTATTGGTAAATGGCGCTAACTCATTCTTGGCAGGGATTTTCAACACCTTTCCAAGTTCGGTATTTGCCCAAAATAATGGCGTGATTCAACTTACAGGTGTTGCTAGCCGTTATGTCGGCATTTGGATTGCTGCCCTACTCATCATTTTAGGTTTACTTCCTGCAGTTGCAGGTGTGATTCAGGCTGTGCCTCAAGCCGTACTAGGTGGTGCTGTGATGGTGATGTTTGGTGCCGTTGCCGCTTCGGGAATCAATATTCTTTCAGGTGTCGCTTTAGATCGTCGTGCCTTACTGATTATTGCAATTTCATTGGGCTTAGGCTTAGGTGTTGCACAAGTGCCACAAATTCTGGAACACTTACCTGAATTATTCCGTAATATTTTCAGTTCAGGCGTTGCAACAGGCGGTATTGCAGCACTCATTTTAAATATTGTGCTTCCTGAAACTAAAAAGTAATTGCATGTCCAAAAAACACTGTCTGAGCTGAACTTAGACAGTGTTTTTCTATTGGAGAGAGAACCATGAACCCCCAAAGCGAAGTTTTACTCAGACAATACGACTATTTGTCTGGTCGCGTTCTACTGATCAATGCCCCGACCGATCAACTCCTCGCAGAATTGGGTGACTCAATCCAAGCTTCTGTTTGGACATGGAATTTTAACGACTATCAATACTTTCAAAATCAACAGGCGCAAGTGCATTTTGGTGCAGAATTGCCTGTCGGTGAATTTGATCAGGCTGTTATTTTTGTACCGAAATCTAAGGAACTGCTCAATTACCTGATTCACACCATTGCCGCACAACTCCCACAAGGCAGCAGCGTATTTTTAGTCGGTGAAAAGAAAGCAGGAATTGAACGGGCTGCAAAGCAATTACAACCTTATGGCAAAACACTCAAACTAGATAGCGCCCGCCACTGCCAACTATGGCAGCTGATTTTAGACTGCAAGGTTCAAACTAAAACCTTAGCAGATTGGGCGAAAAACTATACAGTTGCTACACCTAAAGGTGATTTACAAATTAGTGCCTTGCCGGGTGTATTTAGCCAAAAACACTTGGATGTTGGCACGGCTGTATTATTGCCTTATTTGAATCAGGTTACTGCTGGAAAAATTGCAGATTTTGGCTGTGGCGCGGGTGTGATCAGTGCTTACTTAGCCAAACTTAACCCTGAAAATCGTATTTTTGCTTTAGATGTCGATGCCTTTGCTTTAGCGTCAACGCTAATGACGTTTGAAAAAAATCAGCTCAATCCACAACAACTTGAAATTAAAGCCGTGACAGGCGTTGAAGATGCACCGCTATTTTTGCATGCCATCGTGAGTAATCCCCCGTTCCACCAAGGCATTCAAACACATTACGATGCCAGTGAAAACCTGTGTAAAACTTCACGTCGTCATCTGAAATCGGGTGGTGAACTTTGGATTGTGGCCAATCGCTTTTTGAATTATCCACTCTTAATTGAACAAAGTTTCGGTCAATGCACAATCAAGGCAGATCAACAAGGCTTTAAAGTGCTGTTTGCCAGCACGCAGAAAAATACAAAGGAAGTAGGATGAGCGACTCACACAACAGTAGAAAACTGCAGCGTAAGCTCGGTGCGCGTCATTTAAACATGATCGCCATTGGTGGCTCAATTGGTACAGGTTTATTCCTTGCTTCAGGTGCGACCATTGCCAATGCAGGTCCTGGTGGCGCCTTGCTTGCGTATGCCCTAATTGGCGTCATGATTTATTTTTTGATGACCAGTCTAGGCGAACTTGCAACGCATAATCCAACTTCAGGCGCGTTCTTTACCTATGGCAGTAAATATGTCGAAGGTGGTTTCGGTTTTGCACTAGGTTGGAACTATTGGTACAACTGGGCTATTACCGTGGCATTTGAATTGGTGGCTGTACAATTCATTATGAAATTCTGGTTTCCCGATATTCCTGGCTTCTATTGGAGCGCCTTATTTCTAGCGGTTGTATTTGGTATTAATGCCTTAACCGTCAAAGGTTTTGGGGAATCTGAGTTTTTCTTCTCACTGGTCAAAGTCCTTGCAATTGTAGTGTTCATCATTATTGGTCTATTCATGATTATCAAAATCATGCTGACTCCAGATGTTGCTACTTTTGCCAATTGGAGCAAAGGCGAAGCTCCATTTGTAGGTGGATTATCCGCCTTAATTGGGGTAGCAATGATTGCTGGATTCTCATTTCAAGGTACAGAAATGGTGGGGGTTGCAGCGGGTGAATCTAAAAATCCTAAGAAAACCATTCCTATTGCAATCAAACAAATCTTCTGGCGTATTTTGTTGTTTTATATCGTGTGTATTTTCATTATTGGCACGTTAATCGCCTATGATGACCCACGTTTACTTCAAGCAGCCGCCACCGATAACATTGCACTCTCTCCGTTTACTTTATTGTATGAACAGGCAGGCTTTGCCTTTGCCGCAAGTGTCATGAATGCAGTAATTTTAACTGCGATTCTTTCTGCCGGTAACTCGGGTATGTATTCATCGACCCGTATGCTATTTGATATGGCACGTAAAGGCAGTGCTCCAAAAGCTTTTGCCCGCTTGGATGCTCGTGGCGTCCCAATGAATGCACTGTATGCCACAACAGCAATCGCTGCACTATGTTTTTTAACAACATTTATTGGCGAAAAACAAGTATTTAACTGGCTTCTGAATATGTCAGGCATGTGTGGTTTTATCGTTTGGCTCGGAATTGCTGTATCGCATTATCGCTTCCGTAAAGGCTATTTGGCACAAGGCTACAAACTTGAAGATTTAGATTACCGCGCTAAATTTTTTCCTTTTGCGCCATGGTTTGCCTTTATTTTGTGTGCAATTGTCGTGTTAGGGCAAAACTACCAAGCTGTACTTGAAGGTGAATGGCTCGCTGTTTTATCGACTTATATTGGTATTCTTTTGTTTTTGGTCATTTGGTTAGGCTATAAATGGAAACACAAAACTAAACTGATTGCATATCAGGAGATGGATGTGAAACCACTACACCCTGATCATGACTAAAAAAGTTCTTCTTCTATTTCACTTCATTTAAGAAGCTAAGGTTCAAAAAAACAGCCAACATTTGGCTATTTTTTTAGGGTAAATTTAAACCAAATTCGATTTACAACATATTTTGTTATCATTATTACGGCGAGAGATCACGCCACAGACTGCTCAATGTTGATTTTATAATCGCTAAACAACGACTTGATCGACTGATAGACATCGAGTACATATATCTTATTTTAAAATTTTGATCTGCGACGACGCTTTGGAGTTTTTTAATGAATTGACGATAAACTCGCTATAAAAATTCGACTAAGTTTACGAGTCAACAAACCGAAATATTAAGCACCATCAGCCTCTACTTTATTTACTCATTATTCTAATAATCATACTTTTACAATATTTTTTAAACGTATTGAATGTAAATTATTTCAGGCACTCTTTAATCCAAACACCTCATAAAAAAAGAAGTATAAAAAAACGACTCCGAAGAGTCGTTTTTTCAACTTAACTCAAATTATTGAGCTTGTTGTTCAACAGTCACTGTACGGCTGCCAGTGATCGTCGCGAATACACGACGGTTCATAGCACGACCTTCTTTAGTGTTGTTGTCAGCAATCGGTTGATCCCAAGCGAAACCTTGAGTAGACAAACGAGCTGGATCTACATTGTATTCATTTACAAGTGAAGATTTAACAGAGTTCGCACGAGCTAAAGATAAACGTTCGTTCAATGCACGTGGACCAGTGTTGTCAGTGTGACCTTCGATGCGAGCAGTAGCGTTTGGATATTCAACTAACTTCTCAGCAACTTTAGCAATTTCTGGCTTGTACTGATCTTTGATGTTTGATTTGTTGGTATCAAAGAACACACGAAGTTCCATGTTCAGGTCTTCAGTCAACTCTTGTGGAGCTGGTTGAACTGGAGCAACGGTTTCAACTGGGGCAACTTCTACTACAGGAGCAGCTGGCTTCAAGTGACCACCAAGAACTACGTTAAGACCAGCTAAAGCTGTGTAGTTCCAGAATTGCTCATCAAAGTGGTAAGTACCACGTGCTTCAGTACGAAGAGATAAAGCATCGTTCAAACGGAAGAACGCACCCACACCTGCATTACCTAAAGTACCTTCTTCACCATCACGGATATAACCGACACCATTAGCACCTTCTACGTCATATTTATAGTGACCAGCACCTAAAAGTACGTATGGCTTGATTTTGCTGTCATAATTTTTAGTGATTAGATCAGAAGTCGCATAGAAGTTACCTGCGATATTTTGACCCTTGTATTCACCACCGTTACTCACATCACCTTTGATTTGGCTATATTCAGCTTCAAAACCTAACCAAGGAGTAAGCTCAACACCAAGTGCTGCACCAACGAACAAGTCATCATCAAGTTCTGCGCCACTTGTTAAACTACCATCATTACCACCATTGTTATGCTGTGTATCAAACATAGTATAACCAAGCATTAATGGGGTAACAGTTACGCCCGCGTTTGCAGCAGCTAAAGGAGCAGCTACGAGCATTGCTAATGCAATACGACTCATTTTCATGGATTTATCCTCCAGAGATAACAATTGTTGTTCAAGCTCAAGCCTAAATTTTCGACTACCCTGAGATAGGCTTTCTTATACCCCAGTATTATTTTTAAGCTAGTCACTTTGAATCATACAAACACTTTTTTACTTTTCCAAGTGCTTGATAATTTTAATCAAGTAAATTATTGACAAAATTACTTACAATTTCCGTTGTAATTCGGTAAATTTTTACTCAATTATTTGGTGCGAATAGCCTATCTTTCTTGCGGTTTATTCTAACACTTTCACGAAAAGTTGTTTAGTAATTATTATACAACACATAAAGTGCTATAAAACAACAAATTACTCAAATTAATCATAAAAAAACATAACAATAACAGGTATAGACTTATGTCGAATATAAGCAAAAATGGCTTCACGCTGTTTGAATTGATCATCACGTTAGCGATTAGTGCGATTTTAATCATGGTTGCCCTGCCCTATTTTCATCAGCTGATGGCACAACAAGAACTCAAACGAATTCAGTACTCATTGCTGTCTAGCCTAAAAATAGCACGCTCCCATGCCTTCACCCATCATAGTAATGTTGTGATCTGTCCAACACATGACTTTAGCCAATGCAGTAAGCAAAACTGGAATACGGGTTTTATGATTTTTATTGATCGAAATAAAAATCGTCAGATAGACAACAATGAATACATTCTTTATACAGAAAAAACTGCACTTAAATACGGAACCTTGGATTGGCGTGGAACTTTAAACATACCCAGCGTTACTTTTAATGCACAACAAGGTTTGCCGATTGGCTCGAATGGTAGTTTCTTTTACTGCTCCACTCACGTTGTAAGTAAACGCTTGGTGCTCAGTAAAATGGGGCAAACTCGAGCTGAAGACATCAATGGATGTTAACTTAGCAGTCTAAATGATCTTTATATTGTCACTTTATTCTCATCTTTTTTTGCCTATACTGCAGAAGTGATCTATTCCTGCTTGGAATTAAATCTAGACAAAAGCACATATAAAAATTGGGAGAATAAAATGACGGATATCGTTATTGTAAATGGTGCACGCACGGCGATGGGTGGCTTTCAAGGTAGTTTAGCCAATATGACTGCACCAGAATTAGGTGCGGCAAGTATCCAAGCGGCCATTCAACGTGCGGGGGTACAAGCAACAGAAATCGATGAAGTCATTATGGGCTGCGTCCTACCTGCGGGCTTAAAGCAAGGCCCTGCCCGTCAGGCGATGCGTCAAGCAGGCTTACCAGATTCTACAGGTGCGGTCACCATTAATAAACTCTGTGGTTCTGGTATGAAAGCTGTCATGCAAGCTGCCGATGCAATCAAAGCAGGTTCTGCCTCAATCATTGTCGCTGGTGGTATGGAGTCAATGAGTAATGCACCTTATGTACTGACCAAAGCACGTGCTGGGTACCGTATGGGACATGGTGATGTGAAAGACCACATGTTCTTAGACGGCCTTGAAGATGCTGAAACAGGTCGTTTGATGGGCTCATTCGCACAAGATATGGCCAATAGCAAAGGTTACACACGCCAACAAATGGATGACTTTGCGATTCGCTCTCTTAAACGTGCGCAAACTGCCGTAAATGAAGGCTATTTTGCCGATGAAATTGTGCCTGTACATGTTTCAACACGTAAAGGTGACGTGGTTGTCGATAAAGACGAACAACCGTTTAATGCCAATATTGAAAAAATCCCAACCCTTCGTCCAGCTTTTGCCAAAGATGGCACAATTACCGCAGCCAATGCCAGCTCAATTTCAGATGGTGCTTCAGCCTTAGTCCTAACGTCTGCAGAAAATGCAGCAAATAAAGGTTTACAACCATTAGCAAAAATTGTGGCTTATGCCACCAATTCACAACACCCATCTGAGTTCACCATCGCCCCTGTTGCTGCGATTCAAAAAGTATTGGATAAAGCGGGTTGGCAAGTTGCAGATGTAGATTTATGGGAAATTAATGAAGCTTTTGCCATGGTCACCATGTGCCCAATGGATGAGTTCAAGCTTGATCCTGAAAAAGTGAATATCAACGGTGGTGCATGTGCACTTGGGCATCCTGTGGGTTCTACAGGTTCACGTATTATCCTGACTTTAATTCATGCGCTTAAACGCACAGGTGGCAAACGTGGCGTTGCTGCTCTCTGTATTGGTGGTGGTGAAGCAACTGCAGTTGCGATTGAATTGCTTTAATGCCTTGAAGCCCTATTTGTAAAACGGAATTAGGGCAGATGGGATACAGTCATTCCCTAACCCTTCTTTATTCAAAAAGCAAAAAGACGAATCATTGATTCGTCTTTTTGCTTATAGCTTTAAAAAGTTTAGAGCAATTCTGCACGCAACTGTTCAGGCGATTTCATTGACAATAAACCTGGCGCAACATCATAAGCAGTTTTTGCACCATATTGCTGCATTTGGTTTAAACGATAGCAAGCACGTGCATAAGCCACCAAAATACTCGCGGTAAACTCAGGATTGCTGTCTAACTTCAGTGAGAATTCAAGCACTTGTTTTTGTTCATCGCTGGTATTACCACTGCGAATGACAAAACCACCATGTGGCATGCGTTGGTGATCTTTGGCTAAAGTCGCTTCATCAATGAAATTTACGGTTGTGTTGTAGTCAGCGAAATAATCTGGCATGGTCACAATCGCTTGCTCTACCGCAGCAGCATCGGCACCTTCTGCAAGTACGACATAACATTCACGAGTATGTTTATCTTTGGTGCTTAATACAGGACGCGCACCGCTACGCACTTGTTCAATGGCATCATTCGATGGAATGGTATATTGCACACCTGCTTTTACACCATCAACACGACGAATGGCATCTGAGTGACCCTGACTTAAACCTTTACCCCAAAAAGTATAGGTTTCACCATCTGGTAACAACGCTTCACCAAATAAACGATTAATCGAGAACATGCCTGGATCCCAACCAATTGAGATGAGTGCAGTTTTCTTGTTCGCTGTCGCAGGTGCATCTACAGATGCATAATATTCAGGAATACGTGCATGCGTATCGAAACTATCGACAATATTAAATTGGCTTGCCAATACTGGACCTTGTTGTGGCAAGTCGTCTTTTGAACCACCACATAAAATCAGCACATCAATTTTGTCTTGAAAATCTGACAATGAATCCATATGAAACACTGCTGTTTCAGCAAAACATGGTGAAACGCTTTCAGGCGCACGACGGGTAAAAATACCCACCAATTGTAAATCTGGGTTTTTATGAATCGCCGTTTCAACACCACGACCTAAGTTGCCATAACCAGCAATACCAATACGGATAGAATTTTGCATAAAGACAAATCACTTCATCATGAAAAAATTGAAAAATAAATCAGAGGATAATCACATCAAATTATCGTCTTGATTGATTTTTGATAATGTAAAAATAACGCCTACATAAGACTGCGATGCTACATCAGCGTGCTTATACTACAGCACTTTGCGGTAAATTAAATCATTAAGAAGTGCGATAAAACAAGCCGTTTGATCATTTTAAGGCAAACAAAAAGCCTGCACATGGCAGGCTGTTTGTAAATGTGTGAACCGCGATATTTCGATAAAATCTATCTACATTTCGATGAAATCCATCATCAATATATTACGCACCTGTTTGATAATTTGGTTTTGGCACTGCGGTAGAAGCTTGATAAGGATGGGTAAAGTCCGCCAAACCTGCTGCAGCTTCTTGCACATCTTTACCTTCTTTAATCACGAAAGTATCGAAACCTGCACGCTTCATATAATTTAAGACGTCTTTAAAGACATCACCGACTGCGCGAAGTTCACCCTGAAAGCCTTGACGGCGTAACAATGCCGCAAAAGAATAACCACGGCCATCGTTAAAACCTGAAAATTCAATAAAAATTGCATCCAGTTCTGCCAATGGAAATTCATGGTTTTCAGGCGAAGCATCTACCGTTAAATATAGGGCTTTTTTACCTGAAATTTGTGCCAACTGATCAAGCTGTTCAACGCTGAGCACCACATCACCTTGCGGTAATGCTGCATCTTCAGCAATCACTTGATAAGTATTGTCTGCAATCGTGCCATCTTTTGCGAGCACAGGTAGTGCAGTATTAAGCATAAGCGCGCTCCTTAAATGGTTGAATGCCGACACGGCGATAAGTGTCGATGAAGTCTTCACCTTCACTACGCAAATCTAAGTAGGTATTTAAAATTTCTTCCACCACATCAGGAATCACTTCAGCAGCAAAAGATGGCCCTAAAATATCACCGATTGACGCATCATGGTCTGCATGCCCGCCCAAAGTGATTTGGTAGAATTCCGCGCCTTTTTTATCGACACCTAAAATCCCGATATTACCAACGTGGTGATGACCACAAGCGTTCATACAACCTGAAATATTTAAATCCAGTTTGCCAAGATTATAAATGGTATCCAAATCATCAAAACGGCGTGAAATGGCTTCTGAAATTGGAATAGATTTGGCATTGGCAAGTGAACAGAAATCACCACCCGGACAGCAAATAATATCGGTAATAAAGCCAATATGCGCGCGCGCCAAGTTATTGGCATCGAGCACTTGCCACAATGCAAACAGGTCTTTTTGTGGCACATCTACCAAAGCAATATTTTGCTCATGCGTGGTACGCAACTCACCAAAGGTATATTGATCGGCTAAATCTGCAATCAGATTCATTTCTTCTGTCGTCATGTCACCCGGTGCAACACCTGCACGTTTCAATGAAATGGTGACAATACGATAGCCTTGTACTTTGTGCGCATTGGTGTTGATGTTGAACCATTGCTTGAATTTTGGATACTGCGCAAACAGCTCGCTAAAATCTTCATCGGCATAGTTTTGATAAGCAAATGGCGTGAAATTTTCATCCATTTTTTGCAAAGTTTCTGCATCAATTTTTAAGGTTTTCACCGTATGTGCAAATTCAGCTTCAACTTTTTCTGCAAATACTGCTGGAGTTAAGGCTTTTACCAAAATTTTGATACGTGCTTTATATTTATTGTCGCGACGACCATGCAAGTTATAAACACGTAAAATAGCTTCTAAGTAAGCAATCAAATCTTCACGTGGCAAGAACTCACGAATAAAGCTACCGATAATTGGAGTACGACCTAAGCCGCCACCTACTTTAATTTTATAGCCAATTTCGCCTGCTTCATTTTTAACAATATAGACGCCAATGTCATGAAATGCAGTCGCAGCACGGTCAATTTCTTCCAGTGCAGACACCGCAATTTTGAATTTACGTGGCAAGAAGGCAAATTCAGGGTGGAAAGTCGACCACTGACGAATTAATTCACAGGTTGGACGTGGGTCAGCAATTTCGCCCGCCACGACACCTGCATACTGGTCTGTGGTGGTATTACGAATACAGTTACCCGAAGTCTGAATTGCGTGCATTTGTACGGTTGCAAGCTCTGCCAGCATGTCAGGCACATTTTCCAGTGCAGGCCAGTTAAACTGAATATTTTGACGTGTTGATACGTGCGCATAGCCACGGTCATAGTCTTTGGCAAGCTGCGCAACTTTACGCAATTGCTTAGAGTTCATCAGACCGTAAGGCACCGCAATACGCAACATTGGCGCATAGCGTTGTACATACAAACCATTTTGCAGACGTAATGGACGATATTCGTCTTCAGTCAATTTGCCTGCTAAATAACGTTCCGTTTGGTCACGGAACTGTGCAACACGTTCATTAATCAGTTGCTGATCGAAATCAGTATATAAATACATGGCGTACAGCTAGTCATTTCTATTATCACGGCTGACAGCATAGCGAGATTCAATCTATCAACAAAATGTGTTTTTTACATATTTCTTAGCGATTTTATTGATAAGACATTGCAATGGCACAGCCTGCAAGCCTTTGCCGAAATTTCCAGACCTTTTACATAGCTATCACAAAATAATGCATGCTTTAGCACTTTTTATGCTAAAGCATCTATCTTCGTTTTTATTTCGTGTTTAAGTTGAGTTTCCTACATATTTTTAGCTATTGAGCATGATCACCATTGTCCTACACCTAAAGCCTGCCCAATATAGTCATAGCGCATTTTTGAACGTGAAAATTTAATAGGACAAGCCAACTGAGTTTCGGTTTGTGTGGCATTGCCTTGGATTGGAACATTTACAGTCCAACCACGCTGCTGTGCCAAGGGGGAATGTAAAGCTTCATCTAAAGTTAAAACTGGTTCTACACAAACATCGTGTTGTGCAAAGATATGCTGCCACGTGGCAAAATTTTGCGCTTTAATCTTGGCCTGAATGGCTTGTTTCACTTGTATATGGTCTTGCGGGTCTAAAGATGTGCCTTTTTCGAGCAAAATGGGCAAATCTAAAATTTGTGCCAAGCCTTGCATAAATTGTGGCTCTAAGCTGCCCACCGAAAGATAACGACCATCGGCCGTTTCATAATAGTCATAATAACTGCCTCCATTTAAGTAAGATTGCTCAGCATATTGAGGCAGCTGTGCCGCCAAAACAGCAGAAGCTGCCATATTATTTAATGTGGCAGCACAATCGGTCATCGAAATATCAATATATTGCCCTAAGCCACTGCGCTGACGCTCAATCACCGCACTCAAAATTCCAACCAAAGCATGCAATGAACCACCTGCTACATCGGCCACCTGAATACCTAGCGGTGGCGGCCCGCCTGCTTGACGTCCGCTGTGCCCTGCAATTCCCGCCAAGGCTAAATAATTAATGTCATGCCCTGCCCGATGTTTATAATCGCCCGTTTGCCCATAACCTGTAATGGAACAATAGATCAGTCGTGGATTAATTTTTGCCAAGCTGGCATAGTCCAGCCCTAAACGCTGCATCACACCAGGCCTAAATTGCTCCAATACAATATCGAACTCACCAATTTTGTCCAAAATCAATTGAATGCTGTCTGGCGATTTTAAATCGAGAGTAATGGACTGTTTGTTGCGGTTTAAATAACTGTGTGAAGTGGCCTGTCCATTGGCATAGGGGGGAAACATACGAATTAAGTCAGGCCTTGTCGCAGACTCAATATGAATCACCTCTGCACCCATATCTGCCAAATATAAACTTGCAAATGGGCCAGGCAACAAGGTGGAAAAATCTAAAACTTTTAAACCGTTCAGTGCATGTGTCATTGTTGTGATTACGCCATTTTTTCTGATTTTCCGTTTATCTTATAAACACTAAAACTGTAACACAATGTCATCTTCAGCCATTTACCTTGATCATTTCGGCAATTTATTATGTAAAATAAGTAAAATTGGTATTGTAAATTGCCAATTTCAATTTTTTAGCGTCATTTAGGTCAAGCTTACGTGAATACAAAAGAGACTGAAGGATTTAACATGAGCAGAGATACCATTAGTATCCATTTTGTAAATGCAGCGCTCACGGGTGTTAAGCGACTCGGCATGGATGTCGAAACCTTATTATCTCATGTCGGTATTGAGGCAGAACTTCTGCGCCAACCGAAAGCACGTATTTCACCTGAACAATATACTCGCTTTATTAAAATGTTGTGGATGGTGACCCAAGACGAACACGTGGGTTTTGATTCTCAGCCACGTCGTTTGGGTACATTCGCGATCATGTGCCAATTGGTAATTCACGCCAAAACACTGGGCGATGCCTTAGAACTCTCTTCGCAATTCTACAAACTGTTTGGTGATGATTGGTCGGTTACCTTAGAACGTGATAAACACGAAGCACGTTTGGTACCATCTATTCCACAAGCTATGGATCCTGATCACTTTATTACTGAAAGTATGTTGATGATTTGGCACGGCTTGGCCTCTTGGCTGATTGAACGTCGCCTGCCTTTGGAGCGCGTACATTTTGGCTATCCACGTCCTGCACATGCAGATGAATACGATGCGCTGTTCTTTGCGCCTGTCATGCAATTTGACATGCCACGCACCGAAATTACCTTTGCTGCCGACTACTTGGATTTACCAATTCGTCAAACCCAAGAAACTTTAGACGAATTCTTAAAAACCGCGCCTGCGCAATTGTTGGTGAAATTCAAAAACACCAATTCTTTAACTTCGCGTATTCGTGACGTGTTAAAGAGCCAAATTGGCGAAGAAATGCCAACCTTGAACGATGTTGCATCCATGCTGTACCTATCGCCACAAACCTTGCGTCGTCGTTTGGCAGCAGAAGGCAAAAGCTATCAAGGGGTAAAAGATGCATTACGCCGTGATGCCGCGATTCACCTATTGCTGAATCCTGAACTGACCCTTGAAGATGTCGCACAACAAGTTGGCTTTAGCGAAACCAGTACTTTCCACCGTGCTTTCAAAAAGTGGACTGGCGTCACACCTGGTTTATACCGTCAGTTGCACGGTTATCATTAATTTAGAATCGACAATTCACAATAACTCGTAATTCCAATCGATTGCCCTTGCACACCGCAAGGGCTTTTTTTATCGCTCTATTATAGTTTCAATCTTTCTGCCAAATTACTGCGTCATCCCAATTAGCAAAAAACCTCACTGACCTGTACCGTTCTCATCATTGCACTTCAAAATTTTCAGATTACACTCAAAAGCAATCATAAAGAAAACTATCGACAAAGGATTGATTATGAGCGAGGCCTACATCATTGATGCCATTCGCACTCCGCGCGGCAAAGGAAAAAAAGATGGCGCATTACACGAAGTTAAACCCATTCGCCTACTCACAACCTTATTGAATGAATTGCAACAACGACACAACCTAGACACCTCACAAGTAGACGATATTGTTTTGGGTTGTGTCACACCAATTGGCGATCAGGGTGCAGATATTGCCAAAACCGCAGCGATTGCCGCAGGTTGGGACAATGATGTTGCTGGGGTACAAATCAACCGCTTTTGTGCCTCAGGTTTAGAAGCCGTGAACCTCGCAGCGCAAAAAGTTCGTTCGGGTTGGGAAGATTTAATCGTTGCAGGTGGTGTGGAATCTATGTCACGCGTGGCAATGGGTTCCGATGGTGGTGCTTGGGCATTCGACCCTGAAACCAATATGGCTTGTGACTTTATTCCACAAGGTATTGGCGCTGACTTAATTGCCACACTCGATGGCTATAGCCGTACAGAAGTCGATCAATTTGCAGCAGCATCACAGCACAAAGCCGCAGCAGCACAAGCACAGGGACATTTCGAGCGCTCGATTGTACCTGTCAAAGATCAGGCAGGTGTGGTGATTTTGGCACAAGATGAATTTATCAAACCACAGACCACGGCTGAAAGCTTGGCACAGCTCAAGCCGAGTTTTGCCAATATGGGACAAATGGGTTTTGATGCGATTGCCCTGCAAAAATATCCTGAAGCAGGACAAGTCAATCATGTGCATCATGCAGGCAATTCATCAGGTATTGTTGATGGCGCGGCATTGGTCTTGATTGCATCGGAACAAGCGGTACAACAACACAACTTAAAACCACGCGCCAAAGTGCTTGCTACCGCACTGGTTGGCACAGACCCTGCCATTATGCTCACAGGACCCGCGCCTGCAGCACGCAAGGCCTTAGCCAAAGCAGGACTGAACATTGAAGATATTGATCTGTTTGAAGTCAATGAAGCCTTTGCAGCCGTGGTTCTGCGTTTTATTACAGAACTTCAGGTTGATCCCGCCAAAGTCAATGTGAATGGTGGTGCTATTGCCTTGGGTCATCCACTTGGCGCTACAGGTGCCATGATTTTAGGCACCTTACTGGACGAGCTAGAACGACAAGATAAAAAACGCGGCATGGCTACATTATGTGTAGGCGGTGGGATGGGAATTGCCACCATTATTGAGCGAGTATAAGGAGTATAAAAATGAGCGCCATTCACTATTATAAAAATGCCGATAACATTGTCATTCTAACCTTTGACTCACCAAATCAATCTGCCAACACCATGAATGCTGACTTTAGAGATGCATTAGCGCAAGTGGTACAAAAGTTAAAAGCAGACGAACAAGTGGCGGGAATCATTTTCGCCTCTGCGAAAAAAACCTTTTTTGCAGGCGGTGACTTAGATGAGTTGATTCAAGTACAGCCTGAGCATGCCAGCTCATTTTTTCAGATGATTGAAAACCTAAAAGCACAGCTGCGTTATATTGAAACCCGTGGTATTCCTGTGGTAGCTGCCTTAAATGGCACGGCACTCGGCGGCGGATGGGAACTTGCTCTGTGCTGTCATCATCGTATTGCAATTCGTGATGCAAAAACCAAGTTTGGTTTACCCGAAGTGACTTTAGGTTTATTGCCTGGTGGCGGTGGTATTGTGCGGATGGTACGTTTATTGGGTTTACAAACTGCCCTGCCGCTGTTGATGGAAGGCAAACAGCTGAGTGTGGAAAAAGCACAAAGTTTAGGTTTAATCCATGATCTTGCTGAAAATGAAACAGAATTACTCAGCAAAGCCCAAGACTGGATTCTTGCACATCCTCAATCACAACAAGTATTTGATGTCAAAGGCTATAAAATCCCTGGGGGAACACCATCTACACCTGCTGTCGCGCAAATGCTTTCCATTGCTCCTGCCATGCTACGCGACAAAACCAAAGGCTGTTACCCTGCGCCTGAAGCAATTTTGAGTGCAGCAGTAGAAGGTGCGCAGGTTGATGTCGATACAGCCTTACGCATTGAATCTCGCTATTTTACCCAGCTCGCAACAGGTCAAATTTCTAAAAATATGATTGGCACCTTTTGGCATGGGCTGAATGCGATTAAATCGGGCAGTGGCCGTCCGCAAGGCATTGCACCACATCAAACTCAAAAAGTCGGTATTTTAGGTGCAGGCATGATGGGTGCAGGCATTTCTTATGCCACAGCAAGCAAAGGTATTACGGTTGTTCTGAAAGATGTATCCATCGAACAAGCTGAAAAAGGCAAATCTTACAGTCAAAAACTACTCGATAAACAAGTATCACAAGGTCGTATAAGTGCAGAGCGAGCGGCACAAGTCTTAGCCAAGATTCATCCAACGGCACAGGCTGCCGATTTACAAGGCTGTGATTTGATTATTGAGGCGGTATTTGAAAACCCCGCACTCAAGGCGCAAGTCACTCAAGAAGCCGAAGTTTTTCTGGCAGAACAAGGTGTGATGGCATCCAACACCTCAACCCTACCCATTAGTGAACTTGCCCAAGCGGCGCAAGACCAGCAGCGTTTTATTGGACTGCATTTCTTTAGCCCTGTCGATAAAATGCCATTGGTCGAAATCATTAAAGGAAAAAATACCTCTACCGATACTTTGACAAAGGCCTATGATTTTGTGCAGCAGATTGGTAAAACACCGATTGTGGTCAATGACAGCCGCGGCTTTTTTACCAGTCGGGTGTTTGGCACTTTTGTGCAGGAAGGCTTGCGCTTACTGGCAGAAGGCGTACATCCTGCCAAAATTGAAATGGCTGCTTTAAAAGCAGGCATGCCTGTTGGCCCACTTGCCATTCAGGATGAAGTATCTTTAACCTTATCTGAACACGTGGCACAGGAAGCACGTAAGGCGTTGCAAGCCGAAGGAAAAGACCGACCACTGTCGAGTGCAGATGAAGTCATTCAAACCATGATTCATCAATTCTCGCGTAAAGGCAAAGCTGCAGGTGCAGGCTTTTATGACTATCCTGAACAGGGTAAAAAACAGCTTTGGTCGGGGTTAAGCCATTGGTATCAAAATACCGAAATCGCTGAACAAGAGATGATAGATCGCTTTTTATTTGTGCAAGCACTGGACAGCTTACGTTGCTTAGAAGAAGGTGTTTTAGAATCTGTCATTGATGCCAATGTTGGTTCAATTTTTGGCATTGGCTTCCCTGCATGGACAGGTGGTGCTTTACAATTTTTGAATCAATATGGTTTAACACAGGCTTTGGCACGAGCACAGCAACTTACTGCTGAATATGGCGAGCGTTTTACCCCACCTAAAATCTTGCAAGATCGTGTTGCTGCAGGTGCTAAAAGCATTTAAAGCTAAACTTTAAATTTAAAGCAATCTGGGAGGGATATATCATCCCTCTTTTTATTTGCTCAAAATTACAATGAATATCCCTGCATAAATAGAATTTAATCCGTTTTTCATGCATTTTATGTTATAAAGTTACATAATTTTAAGATTTAGATTCAAATTGGGTAGATGCACATGACCGAACGCCTTACTCCTGAAAAATCACCTTGGGGTTGGAAAGCACTCTTTATTTTCTGTATTTTGGGTGGAATTTTCATGTTTATTTTCTGGTTAGCGGTCACGAATGAACCTGACTACATGCCTAGCCAGCAACAAAAGCAGAATACTCAGCAACACGCCTTTAAAAATGCGCCAGCTATGTCACAAGAAGCATTGGCAAAAGCACAAGCAGATCGTGAAGCACGTGAAGCTTTGGCTGCTGAAACTGCAGATGCACACGGTATGACTGAAACAGAACATGCCAATATGCCTGAAAACCATGAGCCAGCACCCGCACATGGACATTAATATGCGCTAGCGGCTCTGTTCATACAGTTTATAAAAAGAAATCGCCATGATCACATTCCATCATGGCGATTTTTATTTTGCACGATTAAAATCAGGACTATCGACAATTCGTTTAAAATATCAATCGCATATCTACATGCGGAATACCACAATCTAAATACGACTCACCCTCAACCTGAAAACTCAAACTTTGATAAAACGGAATCGCGTGTTCCTGCGCAGACAACTTGACCCACGGACGTTGCTGCTGCTTTGCCACCTGAATAATATGCTGCATTAAAACACGTCCCACACCTAAACCGCGCTGTGATTTCAACACTGCGACCCGTCCAATACTGTGATTTTCCAGTAAACGTGCTGTTGCAATCGCCTGTCCAGTTGCATAGACCACAAAATGCAAGGCAACTGCATCTTGTGCATCCCACTCATCTTCAGGCGCAATTCGCTGTTCCTGAATAAAGACTTGCTCACGAATAGATTTGGCCTCTGCAGCAAATTGTGTCCAAGTGCCCGATTGAATTTCATAATCTTGCATCTTTATATCCTGTTCCATCTTGCTTAGCACTTAGAACCAATGCCCTGTTGATCCCACTGATCGTTCAACAACAACTCCAAAGAATGTTTTTGAATACCGTACATGGTTTTTAAATCACGAATTTGTGCCAAAACTGCTTGATCAGGTTCACTCCAATTTTGACGTTTGGTTGCCAAAATCATTTTGTTTTTACTGGTGTGTTCTAAAGCGACAAACTCAAAAACTTTGGTGTCATAACCATAGGCTTTGAGCAATAAAGCGCGGATGGTATCGGTTAACATTTCCGCCTGTTGCCCTGCATGAATGCCAAATTGCAGCATCGGTTGCAACACGCTTGGGCTTTGTAATTGTGGACGCAACTCTTTATGGCAACACGGCGCGCACATAATCATTTGTGCATTCAGGCGAATACCAGTATGAATTGCAAAATCGGTGGCGACATCACAGGCATGCAAAGCAATCATTACATCTAAATGTTCTGGCTGATAGGTGCGCACATCGCCCTGAAAAAAATCTAGCTGCTGAAAGTCTGAAGCACTCGCCACCGACTGACAAAACTCAACCATTTTCGGGTTTAGTTCCACCCCAGTCACAAAAGGAAGAAATTGCTGCTTTTGCAAATAGTCATATAACGCAAAAGTTAAATAGCCTTTGCCTGAGCCAAAATCCACCACGCGCACAGTATTTTCCGAAGTTTTGATTTGCGCCAAAGCCCCCGAAAAAATTTCAATGAATTTATTAATCTGTTTCCATTTACGCGCCATGCTCGGAATAATTTGCGCTTTGGCATCGCTAATCCCCAAGTGTTGTAAAAATGGGCTGGATTGATCGACATAACGCTGCTTTTCTCGGTCATGTCCTTGCGGTTCTTTCGGTTTCGCTATAGTCGGTGCTGTTTTACTAATGCTGAGCATGGCTTTCTTTTTGTTCTTTTTTAGCTGAATTTCCTGATCTGTCGTAAATAAATTGGCCTGTTTACAATCTGCCAATAAGTGACTCAATTGTATCTGTGCTTCTGCCAAAGGATAGTTTTTGGTGATATCCTGCGTTTTATGGCGATACAAACAAGTTAAAACGGTGTCTTGATTTAGCTGAATCACCCGTAAGGTGATTTTTTCTAATTGTTCCAGTTCGCCTTTATATTGACTCAGCACCACACGATCAAGCTTTTGTGTATCAATGGCTTGCTGAAAAGCCTCTAAGAATTGTTGTTCCTGCACAGAGGGAGAAGCCAAAGTCGACATAATAAAAACCTGAAAAAATTACAATTCAAGTTTAATTGTTATTACCCTAAAAGCAAAATTGA
The DNA here is from genome assembly GCF_056431365.1 of Acinetobacter seohaensis. Taxonomy (NCBI): domain Bacteria; kingdom Pseudomonadati; phylum Pseudomonadota; class Gammaproteobacteria; order Moraxellales; family Moraxellaceae; genus Acinetobacter; species Acinetobacter seohaensis. The sequence goes on along the minus strand of NZ_JBWKMK010000136.1, from coordinate 16,906 downwards.
ATTACGATACAGTTGTATAATTAAAGAAATTAAAGCAGATTCGCCATGAAATTAAATGCCCCTTTAGTGCCTGATTATGACCTGCAAGAAGAACGGATTAACTATCTGAGCCATGGTGTTGGTGCGGCTTTGGCATTTATTGCAGGTATTCTTTTAATCATTAAAGGTGCGTATTTAAGTACGGGACAATGGCTAGGTTTGTGGGCCTATGCAATAAGCATGGTACTGCTTTTTTCTGCTTCAATGCTGTATCACATGGCAACCGCAGCAGACCGTCGTTATTTTTATAAAAAGTTAGATCACACCGCAATTTATTATTTAATTGCAGGGACTTATACCCCATTTTTATCCATCGCGATTCCTACTCAAAAAGCACAATATTTGTTAATTGCCCTGTGGATTATTGCCCTGATTGGCACCCTATTTAAACTGGTATTCATCAACCGTTTTCATAAAATTTCTTTAATTGCCTACTTGGTGATGGGTTGGTTAGCCGTTCTGGTCATGGACGATATGCAAGCCTATTTAAGCAGCCAAGCCCTGACTTTTTTGCTGATTGGCGGCATTGCATACACTGTGGGTGCATTGTTTTATGCCTTAAAACGCGTAAGATATACCCACGCAATTTGGCATGTATTTGTCCTAATTGGTGCAGGCGCACACTTTCTGGCAATTTATCTGTATGTGATTTAACGCTGAATATCGCTCATGTCTTACAGATAAAACGATCAGATTTGAATGGTGTTCATGGATGCAGTTTTGTGATCAACTTCTTGTTCAAAAAAGTATAACTACAAGAAGTATCTACTAATTTTTCTGCCCGTTCGGTCTGTGCCAAATTGCACTTTCATTTAAAATTCACTTTACATAAGGTCCTGTATGGCATCTTCATCTACTGCTGCCGCTGAACAGCCGACTCAAAATTCTAAATTTCGAGTACTGACTGCAAGCTTGGTCGGTACCACCATCGAGTTTTTTGACTTTTATATCTACGCCACTGCGGCAGTCATTATTTTCCCGTATCTGTTTTTTCCGACCAGTACTGACCCAATGACAGCAACCATTCAATCTCTCGCCACCTTTGCAATTGCCTTTATCGCCCGTCCAATTGGTGCAGCTTTATTTGGACATTTAGGAGATCGGATTGGACGCAAAGCCACTTTGGTCGCGGCATTATTGACCATGGGAATTTCTACAGTCTGTATTGGTTTACTGCCGACGTATGCACAAATTGGGATTATCGCGCCATTACTGTTGGCGTTGTGTCGCTTAGGGCAAGGTTTAGGCTTGGGCGGTGAATGGTCGGGAGCAGTACTGTTAGCCACAGAAAATGCCCCTGAAGGTAAACGTGCTTGGTATGGCATGTTCCCACAATTGGGCGCTCCGATTGGTTTTATTCTTGCCACAGGTTCATTCCTTATTTTAGGTGCGCTGATGTCTGAGCAAGACTTTATGACATGGGGCTGGCGCATCCCGTTTATTTCGAGTGCCTTATTGGTGATTGTCGGTTTATGGATTCGCTTAAAACTGCATGAAACGCCTGCCTTCCAAAAAGTGTTGAATAAACAAAAAGAAGTCAATGTGCCATTTATTCAGGTCTTTAAAAAACACGCTAAAATGTTAGTGCTCGGAACAATCGCTGCAATTTGTACCTTTGTGGTGTTTTATCTGACTACAGTATTTGCCTTGCAATGGGGCACTAAACAACTGGGTTATTCACGTGAAGAATTCTTAAAACTTCAACTACTAGCCACATTGTGTTTTGCCGCATTTATTCCCCTCTCAGCCGTTTTAGCCGAAAAATTTGGACGTAAAACCACCTCTATCGCAGTGTGCATCATCTCTGCAATTTTTGGCTTATTTTTTGCCGACATGCTTGCTTCAGGCAGCACGTGGATTGTATTTATTTTCCTGTGTATTGGCTTGGCAATTATGGGACTTACTTACGGGCCCATTGGTACAGTATTGTCTGAAATTTTCCCAACATCTGTACGCTATACAGGCTCCGCACTCACCTTTAACTTGGCGGGTATTTTTGGCGCATCGTTTGCCCCACTCATTGCCACCAAACTTGCCACCACTTATGGCTTGGCTGCAGTTGGTTATTATTTAAGTGCAGCATCCATCTTGTCTTTAATCGCATTTTTAATAATTCGAGAAACCAAGCATGATGATGTAAACAATCAAATTTAAGCGCAAAAATTGCATCAAAAAACCAGCCTCGGCTGGTTTTTTTCATGTAGGCGATGGTGACGGTGCTTACAATAATTCAATAATATCAATCGTGGGCGGCACACCAAAACGAAAAGGAACACCGACCATTCCTGTCCCTACAGTCACAAATACATCGGCATGATCATGGCGATATAACCCCTTTTTATGCCCTAAAATAGATACTTTTTTCATCACATAATCGGTCAGCCACGGCAGTTCAACCTGCCCACCATGGGTATGTCCTGCCAACATCAACGGACGTGTCGGCAATTTTGGCACCATATCCACTGTATCGGGGTTATGTGATAACAACACCCACGGCTTATCCTGAGGTAAATCGGGCATATAGCGCATGTCGGTTTTACCTGCCCATAAATCGCCAATACCGAGCAAACGAAACTCATCAAACTCGACAATTCTACCTTCAATATCAATCACGTTATTTTGTTCTAAAGCCGTTTTTAACAGCTCTTGAATGGGCGGGCCAGGATACTGCTCATCATGATTACCATTTACCGAATATACAGGCGCACAAATTTCTTTTAATACCGCCAATTCTTCGACCAATTTATTTTCAGGCTCATAAGTCCAGTCGCCTGCTACAACGACAATATCGGGGTTTTGCAAATTGAGTTTTTTCACAATTTGCTTCAATTGACGCTCATGCCCAGAAAACAAGCCAATATGTAAATCTGCAATTAAAGCAATTTTGACAGGCTTTAATAAACGGCGATCTGCATGAATTTGATATTTGGTAGTTTTGACTTGAATCAAATGCGGTTCAATAAAACGCGCATAGCTCAACACAGCACTGACTAAAAATACAAAAATCGCTTCGTGGATGGAGTAATAGCCCTGAATACCCGCATAGACACTAAAAAAAACCAAAGGCGGCAACAGGTAAGACAAATAAAATGCCAACAAATGCACAAAGGCCTTAAACGGGTGAATGGTTTCTGTATTGGCCTGACTGCGCCATGCTTGCGAAACTGCCCACAGCGCCAAAATTGCCATACCCATATAGAAATACAACACGACTGAATCGTTATCCCACATATTTATTCTCTATTACTTCATACTTCTGCTATTCAATGCTGCGCTAAACCCAGATGTCGCATTTAACCCACACACGTCATATATCTGTATTGTCATATTTATCTTTTCATAGCTGACAATTATACTCAAACCCTATTTTTAACTTATTTGCTCCTCGTGCTAAAAAGGAATTTAATTTGGCAAACCGCAGCTCATCCGCTCCATTTCAAAATATTCGGCACAACGTCTTGTGGCTGAGTTGCGCCTTCATTTTGACACTCTCAGGCTGTAGCACGCTACCCAAACAGATTGAACATCCGATCCAGATGGCGTTTGAAACCCCAACCGATCAAACCAGTTTGGCCAAAATTGTACTGCCGCTACGCGAAAAATATCCGCAGCTTACGGGTTATCATGTCTTGTATGATCCGCTCGAAGCCCTAGCAGCACGTATCTATTTGATTAATAAAGCAGAAAAATCTTTAGATTTACAATATTATATTTGGGATAACGATAAAATTGGCGCGCTTGCACTACACGCCATTATTCGTGCGGCAGATCGTGGGGTGAAAGTCCGCTTATTGGTCGATGATAACAATGCCAAAAAAATGGAAGGCATTTATCTCGCGCTCGATCAACACGTCAACATCGACATCAAACTGTATAATCCATATCGCTTTCGACATTATCGTGCCATGGACATGATTTTGGATTTGAAGCGTATTAACCGTCGTATGCACAACAAAAGCTTTATTGCCGATAACCAAATTTCTCTGATTGGTGGGCGCAATATGAGCAATCAATACTATAACGTCAGCGACAATTATCAATTTTCTGATGTCGATGTGATGTTAGTCGGCTCGGCTTCGGATGAAATTATTCACTCTTTTGATGAATACTGGAATGATGACTATGCTTATTCAGTCAAGCAATTGGTCAATCCACAACATTACACCTTGCGTTATGAAAGCTTAAAACAGCAATTAGAACAGCACGATCAAGAAGCCACCGTACAAAATTATTTAGATTTGGTGACTCGTTCTAAAGCGATTGAACAGTGGATGACGCATAGTATTAAGTTCGATTGGGTCAGTGCTGAAGTGGTCAAAGATGCGCCGAGTAAAATTAAAGACCGCGCCTCAAAAGAAGAACATCTCAACTTTCAATTGCTGACGCATTTAGAGAAGCCAAGCAGTAGTGTCGATATTATTTCTGCGTATTTTGTCCCTGAACAATCGGGGGCAGAAAAACTAAAAGACTTGGCGGATGATGGCGTTCAGGTACGCGTACTGACCAACTCCTTTAAAGCCAACGATGTTCCTGTGGTGCATGCTTTTTACGCCAAATATCGAGAAGATTTATTGGCAAATAACGTGCAGCTGTATGAGTTTTTGGCGCGACCTGAAATGGAAAACCTAAACACACATACGCACGAAATTTCCAAAAAAGCCAAAGTCAGTATGAAAGGTTTAAGCCGTTCTAGTTTACATGCCAAACTCATGGCATTGGATGAAAAACAGGTATTTATTGGTTCGTTTAATTTTGACCCACGCTCGGCATATTTAAATACTGAAATTGGGGTGATTTTAAACAGTCCGCCATTGGCTCGCGCAGTTCACCACACCATGGATGTCAATTTGTCCAAATATGCTTATAAACTGGTTTTGGATGCACAGCAAAACATTCAATGGCACATGAAAAATCCACAAGGCGAAACTCAAATTCTGAAAAAAGAACCAGGGATGAAATGGTATCAACGTGCGGCAATGAAAATTACCTCATGGCTGCCAATTGAAGGCTTTATGTAGCAACATAATATTGAAGCTGTTGGATGATGACCATTATTCTTAAAAAAATGTGATGTGCTTAGGCTATCTTTAACATGAAGATGCGCCTAAGCATGTTTTATGATGTCAGCACTTGTGGTTTTAATACCTGACGATGCAACTCAGCCAAACCTTCTGTCATGCGTTCCTGTACCACAGCAGTTAAAGATTCAATATCGTGCCCTTCTACCACAATTGCAGGTAACGCCATTAAATGCGCTGTCACTTTCGGCATTTCCAAAACATCTTTCACATGATCAACAAAGGTCATGTCATTAATAAACGGCGCAACAGTATCTAACTCACCTTGCTGATTCACATAACAAATCAGACAAATTTGCACAGGTCGTTTGGCTTCAATTGCTGCCCCTAAAATACGACCATGCACTTTTTTAATTTTGCTTCCATCTGACGTGGTCGCTTCAGGAAAAAATAATACAGGAATATCTTGTTTTAAAAATTGCGTGATTTGTTCACGAATTTTGACTGAATCGCCAGAGCCACGCTTAATAAATAGCGTCCCCCCACCTTTGGCTAACTTACCCAATAACGGCCATTTTTCAATTTCAGCTTTGGCCAGAAAAAATACCCGCGCACTAGAACCCAATACCGCTACATCTAACCACGAAATATGATTACTGACCCATAGCGCAGGGTCATGCGGAATTTCACCATGAATTTGCACTTCAATATTAAAAACTTTGCACAATTGACGGCAAAAATATTGCACATAGCGCGTATTGTTCGGGTTGTTGGTGTCTTTATACAATTGATGACGATAGACCAAATAAAACCCTTCACCAATCGCGCCAGCCGTTGCCAGAACTTTTTTGCTATACAAAGCAAGCTTTGCAAAACCATGAATTGGAGATGTGTGAGTTTCAACAGCTGGGTTCATAGGGTCATCACTAATTGTTAAACGCAAAACAACGTATAAAGGTCTATATTTTGCTCATTCTATACTGTTCAATCTGAACTTGCATTGATAATAAAAACCGAAACCTGCATGCAAACATGCGACTTTTGGCAAAATCTAAATAGATAAATTCTATATTGGGGTCATCCTTATAATTGAGTTTACATACGTTGATATAGCATCAAATCAGGGCGCAGGAAAAATCCAATCATCTATTTCCCTGCACAAACATTTTTTCTACTAGAATATAGCTTTAGCATGGAGATTGCGCTGAGTGGAAAATTTTGTGCCACATCAAGATGGCGAGCGTGTTGTACTGGTCAGTGTCGCTGTCCAAATTTTAGAAGACCTAGATGCCGAAGAATTTCAGCTCTTGGCTGAATCTGCGGGTGCAGAAGTTTTACAACACGTCCACACTCAACGTAGTAAACCCGATGCCAAACTCTTTATTGGCTCAGGCAAAGCCGAAGAAATTGCCGCATTGGTCAAAGAACACGACGCCAATTTGGTCATTTTTGATCATGCACTCAGTCCTGCACAGGCACGTAATTTAGAAAAAGTGATGCAATGCCGTGTGGTTGACCGTACCGAACTCATTTTAGATATTTTTGCTCAACGCGCCCGCACTTACGAAGGTAAATTACAGGTCGAATTGGCACAATTACAACATTTATCTTCACGTTTGGTGCGTAGTCGCAGCAACTTAGACAGTCAAAAAGGTGGTATCGGCTTACGTGGTCCTGGGGAAACCTTGCTTGAAACTGACCGACGCTTATTGCGTATTCGCATGGGACAACTAAAAACCAAACTCGATAAAGTCCGTCAAACCCGTGCACAAGGTCGTGTGGCTCGGCAAAAAGCCGCCATTCCTACCGTTTCATTGGTCGGTTATACCAACGCAGGCAAATCGACCTTATTTAATATTTTGGCGCAAAGTGATGTCTATGCTGCTGACCAACTGTTTGCTACGCTTGACCCTACTTTACGGCGTTTAGAATGGGATGGCATCGGACGTCTGGTATTGGCAGACACCGTTGGCTTTGTAAGAAACCTATCTCACTCTTTGGTGGAATCTTTTAAAGCAACTTTGGAAGAAACCTTAGAAGCCAGTTTATTGCTGCATGTGATTGATTCAAGCAACCCCGATGTGTTGGAACAAATTGAAGCAGTCGAAGGTGTGCTAAAAGAAATTGGCGCAGATGTACCTATTTTGCGGGTTTACAATAAAATTGATGTCTCAGGCGAAACAGCCAAAATTATCTATGAAAAACCGCATCAACCTGACCGTGTCTATGTATCGGCACATTCAGGGCAAGGTTTAGACTTGTTAAAACAAGCCGTACATGAATGTTTGATGGGGCAAATTCAAAAGTTTGATCTTAAATTACAACCTGCTTATGGCAAACTGCGCAATCAACTGTATGCGCTCAATGTCATTCAGGTAGAACAGTACGATGATGAAGGTCAATTACATCTACAAGTCAGCATGGCACCACATAAACTGGAACAACTGATTAAACAGGCACATTTACCGATAGACGAAATTTTGGGTGCACAGGCAGAACAATTTAAACGTCCGCTTGAAGCATTTGAAATTGACGATCAGATCGGTTAAAACGTGATAAGTAAAATTTTAATGAAAGATCAAAAATGAGCAGGATAAAACATATCGATTGGCCAGCATGGATCGGCACACTCCTTTTGATTATTGTGTTTCGTGAAGCCTCTGTATGGATCATGACCCAATTTAATCACCCAGAATTAGGCAATTTAGTCGGTTTGCTCAGCCTGCTGGCGGTATTATTTACATGGCGCAAACTCAGTAAAATTCCTGCTCGTCTGGTCGATACCAACAACAAAATCATGAAAGAAAGTGCCTTTGCCTTTTTACCCATCAGCGCGGGTTCATTAATTATGCTCACGCACATGGGCAAACAAATTCCAATCTTCTTAATTGTGTTGTTTATCAGTACGCTGATCCCGCTTTGGCTGTATGCCAAAATGGCAAAACGCTGGCTTTAGGAGATTAAAATGCTGTCAATTCTATATGGTTTTTTAATCACTCTCGTTGCATATTTACTGGCAAAACCTTGCAACCAAAAAGTCCCGCAAATCCCTGTGATTGTCTTTGGCATGTGTTTTGTGTTGCTACTGTTGTATTTTTTCGGGATTCCATACGAAACTTACGTCGCACAAACCAACCCTTTGTTTAATCAATTATTGGGCTATGTGACAGTTGCACTCGCCATTCCTCTAGCAGCCATGCGTTATGACGATTTACCCCTCAAAGCGATTTTAGGTATTTTGTTCTTTGCCAGTCTTAGTGCTGTGGCGCTGCCGATGGGGCTTGCTTATGCGCTACATATGTCCAGTGCCGATATTATGGCATTTGCCACCCGTGCAGTGACCACGCCGATTGCGATTAATATCGCAACCTTATTAGAAGCACCGATTCAATTGGCAGTATTAATTGTGATTTTATCAGGTGTCGTGGGTGCTGCTTTTTCACCACTTATTTTAAGGCATATCAATGATGAACGTGCTTCAGGTTTGGCACTTGGCTTAGCTGCACATGCCATTGGTACTGCTCAAGCATGGCAACGTGGCAGTGTTGCAGGACGTTATGCTGCCTTTGGCATGGCAGTCAATGCAGTCTTTACCGCAGTTTGGCTGCCAACATTTATACTGTATTTACAAAGAATGTGACTGAGCAATCACTTTTAAAGATTGTGACCATTTCACTTTCTTTTTATTATGAAATATCCAGTTTGCGAAATGAAGGAACATTGAACATGGTCAAGATGAAACTCACCGTTGCCTTAATCTGCTCAGCCTTAGGTAGTTTTGCGCTGGCTCAAGATATTACAGGAACTTGGAAAAACATTGACGATAAAACGGGTTCATCTAAAGCCATTTTAGAAATTCGTCAGGAAAGCAATGGTAGCTATACCGCTAAAATCGTTAAAGTGACGCCACGCCCAGGTTACACACCAAGAGAAACCTGTGTCAACTGCCCTGCGCCTTATACCAACCAACCGATTTTAGGTATGGATGTACTCACTGGCTTAAAATATACAGGTAATTCCAATTTCACAGGCGGGAAAATTATTGACCCTTTAAGCGGCAATATTTACAGCACCAAAGCCAAATTGAGCAATAATGGTAAGCGTTTGACCATGCGCGGTTATGTCGGTGTATCGGCTTTAGGTCGCAGCCAAACTTGGATTAAAAGTGATTAATTTATAAGTTATTCCATCAACTTAATTAATTCACTTTTCACTTAAAATGCCACACGTTCGTGGCATTTTTCACATCTTTTCCAGCATTTTCCCTGCAAGTTTAAGATTAAAAATTTCCTCAAATCTCTTGACTCTTACCACAACTCGCTTTATATCTTGAATTAACCTCTGTAATAACTTTCGACAATCAAAGGAACTGATATGAAGAAAAATGTATTGATGGGTGTATTTGCAAGCTTAATCTTCAGTGGTTCAGCATTTGCTGCAGACCTAACAGGTATCTGGCAAAGTATTGATGACAAAACAGGTTCACCCAAAGCCCTGATTGAAATTACCCAAGCTGAAAATGGCAGCTTTACTGGTAAAATTATCAAAGTCACACCAAGACCGGGCTATACCCCAAAAACTATGTGTGTGAATTGCCCTGCACCTTATACCAACAAACCTTTGGTCGGTTTGGAAATTATTAGTGGCTTAAAGCATGTGGAAAATAACAACTATGCCGATGGGCGTATTTTAGATCCACTTACAGGCAAAATGTATAGCCTGAAAGGTCGTTTAGCATCTAATAATAAACGTCTCACTTTACGTGGTTACGTCGGAATTTCAGCCATTGGTCGGACACAAACGTGGATTCGCCAACAATAAGCGAGTAATTGTGTCTCATCGGTCATTTTTTCTGGATACTCGGGACTTTGTGTCCGTTAATTCACAGATTAGACTAGCCGCAAAGACCGAGTAAGGGAAATAAAATGATTCAGAAATTGGCTTTAGGAATAGCCGTCATCTTCGGCAGTCTAAGCACTTTGGCGATGGCACAAGATTTAGCAGGAACTTGGCAACAAATTGATGATAAAACAGGCTCACCCAAAGCTGTCATCGAAATTCGTAAAGAAGCCAATCAAACCTATACGGGTAAAATTGTGAAAGTAACCCCGCGTCCGGGTTATACCCCACGTGAACTTTGTAATAAATGCCCTGCGCCTTATACCGACCAACCTATTTTAGGGATGGATATTTTAAAAGGCTTACAACAAGTCAAAAACAGCAACAATTACGAAAAAGGACGCGTAATTGATCCATTGGCAGGTCGTATTTACGATGCAAAAATTCGCCTCAACTCAACAGGTAAACGTTTAACTTTACGTGCTTATATAGGTGTATCTACACTAGGTCGCAGTCAAACTTGGATTCGAATTCAATAAAATTCAAGATAAAAAATAGCCACCTCAATAGGTGGCTATTTTCATTTCATCATCACATTTTTAAATTTTAAAGATGAATGTTATTACCATTCTGCCAGCGGATTATCCACTGCAAACAATTGCTGATCTTCCAAACGATAAGCCACAAGCTGATTGCCCCACACACAACCGCCATCCACATTTTGAATATTGTCGGCTACCGTTTGTCCCTGCAATGCTGCCCAATGACCAAATACGATTTGATGTGTTTGCGCAGCTAAAGATGGATATTCAAACCACGGTTTAAAACCTTCTGGCATCGGATCATCTAAGGCATCTTTAAAGCTGAATTCCAAACCACCCTGTGCATTGGCTAAACGCATACGGGTCAAATAGTTGGTAATACAACGTAAACGCGCATGCCCCTCTAAATCATCCGACCAAACTGCAGGTTCTGCCCCATACATTTCCTTTAAGAATGCATCCACTACCTCAAAGTCCTCATGCCCAATCACTGCCTCAACTTCTTTTGCCAAAGCTGCGGTTTGTTCCGCATTCCAAATATGTGGAATACCTGCATGAGTTAAAATGGTGTTTTCATTAGGAAAAAGACACAATGGTTGTTTACGCAACCAATCAATCAAATCATCACTGTCAATTGCATCAATCACATCACGAGTGTTGTCTTGTGCTTTGATTTTCTTTAAGCCACGTGCGCCTGCCAACAAGGTTAAATCGTGATTGCCTAACACCGTTGCTGCAACGCCACGATCTACCAGTTTTTTAATAAAACGCAAAGCACCTACCGAGTTTTCACCCCGCGCGACTAAATCGCCTGCAAACCAAATAAAATCTTGATCGGGATCGAACTGTATTTCTTTTAATAACAGTTTTAAGGCTTCAAAGCAGCCCTGCACATCACCAATGACATAGTTGTATCGAATTGCTGCCATTAATTCACCATCTGATCTGCCAATGCGACAAATGCACTCAAACTTAAAGTTTCAGGACGTGCCATTGGGTCTACCCCTGCACGTTCAAACGCATCTTCAGCCAACATGCCTTTTAAGCTATTGCGCAATGTTTTACGACGTTGGGTAAATACATGCGCCACCAAACGTGCCAATGCTTTTTCATCTTTGGCAATAATCGGTTTAGTCACATAAGGCTCTAAACGGAATACTGCAGAAGTCACTTTAGGCGGTGGATTAAATGCGCCAGGCGGTACTTCAAACAAGAACGTTGGCTTACAGTAATACTGCATCATCACCGATAAACGCCCATATTCTTTGGTATTCGGTTCAGCCGTGATACGATCTACCACTTCTTTTTGCAGCATAAAGTGCATGTCTTTAACTTTGTCACCAAACTCTAAGAGATGAAACAAAAGCGGCGTCGAAATGTTATACGGCAAGTTTCCAACCACACGTAGCGGGCGCCCTTCCTGAAATAACTCGGTAAAGTCATATTTCAGCGCGTCACTTTCTACAATAGTTAAACGCTCAGGATGTGGCACACGTCCCGGTAAGCCTGCGGCCAAATCACGGTCTAATTCCACTACAGTCAAAGCATCACACTCACCAATTAAAGGTGAGGTCAATGCCGCTAAACCCGGTCCAATCTCGACAATATTATCGCCTGGACGTGGGTTCACTGAGCGGACAATTTTGGCAATCACGCGTTGATCATGCAAAAAGTTTTGACCAAAGCGTTTACGAGCCTGATGCCCTTCATCTTTTGGGTTTAGGGCATTAATTTGATACATAAAGATTTCCAAGCTGAAATTATGAACGTGCTAAATCCAGCGCTAAATCGACAGCAACATGCAAGCTAGAACTTTTCGCAAGTCCCGTACCTGCGAGGGAGAGCGCTGTGCCGTGATCGACTGAAGTGCGAATAAACGGTAAGCCTAAAGTAATATTGATTGCTTCACCAAAGCCCTGAGATTTTAACACAGGTAAACCCTGATCGTGATACATCGCTAAAACTGCATCGGCATCTTTTAAATTTTCTGGGGTAAATAAAGTATCTGCAGGTAAACTTAAACTGAGATTTTCACCGCGATTACGGTAATTTTGCAGCACAGGATTAATCACCTCAATTTCTTCCATGCCTAAATAACCATCTTCGCCCGCATGTGGGTTCAAACCACAGACCAATACTTTAGGATGTTCAATTTTAAACTTGCTTTTTAGATCGTGCAGCAAAATATCAATTACTTGTTCTAAACGTGTTTTGGTAATGGCATCTGCCACGGCACGTAAAGGTAAATGCGTGGTCGCCAAGGCAACGCGTAAGGTTTTGGTGGCTAACATCATCACCACACGCGCAACACCTGCAAACTCCTGATAATATTCAGTGTGCCCACTAAAAGAAATACCAGCTTCATTAATAATAGATTTTTGCACGGGTGCTGTCGCCACGCCCACACTCTTACCTGTCATTGCATAAGAAGCTGAGCGACGTAATTGCTCCAAAACGTAAGTTGCATTTTGTGCATTTAAATGCCCCAACTCAACATCTACAGCCAAAGGCACATGCTCAACATATAACTGCCCAAGCGCTGCAGGCTGTTGCTGACCTGAATATTCAATCAATTCGACTTGTTGCTTTAGAATTTCGGTGCGTTGTTGTAATAATTGATGATCTGCCAATACCACAATTGGACGCTCATCTTGTCGAGCTGCCAGACTTAGACAAATATCAGGTCCAATACCTGCAGGTTCACCACTGGTGACATATAAAGGGCGCATGCAGCTTCATCCACTATAGCTAGGTGTAGCTGAATTATAGCGCCATCCTGAGCAAAATTGTTTTATCTCCAATCTAATCTAAATCGGCTATCTAAGATGCCCATCTGATGCGCCCATTCCGAAATGCCAATCACGACCATACATAACAACAAACCTATAAATAGTATTTTGGGCGCTTGTTGAGTGACTGCTCGATAGTTTTGATCAGATAGACTCAACATGATGAAGCCACCGATGCCATATAGCATAAAAGGGAGCAAGGTGATGTGCATAAATACAGAATAGATTAAGATAAAAGCAAATACATCAGTACCATAAGCTGCACCGACCAACAAAAATGCCAGTTCATACAGAGCAATTAATGTGATGAAAAACCTGCTATAAATTTTAGCAGTTTATTTGGTTTCGGCTTTAATGCTTCTGTCGTTAATGCTTTTGTCGTTGTAGCGACGCGTTCTAAATCATCAGACATAGTGATCCGTCCTCATCATTATTATTAGCTGCGACCATACAGAAAAAGCTAAAACAGCACTAGATAAAGAAGATCAATACCTGATTTTTACTGTCGTGAAATGGTCGCTAGAGGTGATTTTGCTTTTATAACCAAACTTGATAAAATATAGCGCTTAAAATGTGACTTTTCCATTGTAGTTCTACCCATTCTCAGGTAGAATTCGGACTCCTTTTTGTTTGGACAGCTTCCATAGTCCAAACCAACTATAATAGGTAGTGGTTTAATGAAAACTCTCAGCGCTAAGCCAGCTGAAGTTCAACACGACTGGTACGTTGTTGATGCTTCTGGCAAAACTCTAGGTCGCCTTGCGACAGAAATCGCTCGTCGTTTACGCGGTAAGCACAAAACTTCTTATACTCCTCACGTTGACACTGGCGACTACATCGTTGTCATCAATGCTGAGCAAGTTCAAGTGACTGGTAACAAATCACTTGACAAGAAATACTATCGCCACACTGGTTTCCCTGGTGGTATCCGTGAAACTAATTTCGAGAAATTAGTTGCTCACAAACCAGAAGAAATCTTCCAACGCGCTGTAAAAGGCATGTTGCCAAAAGGTCCTCTTGGTTATGCTATGATCAAGAAAATGAAAGTGTACGCTGGTGCTGAGCATCCTCACACAGCTCAACAGCCACAAGTTTTGGACATCTAAGGGATACAGCACATGGCTACTAACTATGGTACAGGTCGCCGTAAGACCGCAACTGCACGTGTTTTCTTATCAGCTGGTACAGGTAAACTCGTAATTAACAACCGTACTCTTGAGCAATATTTCGGTCGTGAAACTGCTCGTATGATCGTACGTCAACCATTAGAGCTTCTTGAAGCTACTGAAAAATATGACCTTTACATCACTGTTGCTGGTGGTGGTATTGGTGGTCAAGCTGGTGCAATCCGTCACGGTATTACTCGTGCATTGATCGCATCTGACGACACTTTAAAACCTGCTCTTCGTCAAGCTGGTTTCGTTACTCGTGATGCTCGTGAAGTTGAACGTAAGAAACTTGGTTTACGTAAAGCTCGTAAACGTCCACAATTCTCTAAACGTTAATTCGTTTACCGAATCGGACACAAAAAAAGCCTTGGATTTTCCAAGGCTTTTTTTATGCAAATCAACGAGCTGAGCATTTTAAGCCAGATAAACAATTCGGATTCACATACACCAAAAATCAAAATTCAATACAGTCCAAAAATTGAAAACCAATCAACAAATATCTCATACACTTTTATCAGCTTTGCTGGGTGATTTTAGTGGCTAAGTTTAGTATCCTATTCTATTCATTTGGTTTTATTTCGGATTATGTCAGTCGAGAACGCACCCTTACAAGGCATTACCCTCTACAGTCATGCGGACGACTTTCGCTCACATTGGATTCGTTACGTTCTGGCCGAAAAACAAATCAAATATCAACTGATTTTGGTCGATTATGAAGATGAAGATCTTGCAAGCCTGAATCCGTATAATCAACTTCCAATGCTGCTAGAAAACGATTTAAAACTCTTTAATACTGCGATTATTTCCGAATATCTGGATGATCGTTATCGACAAAATAAACTCTATGCAGATGCACCTATGCCACGTGCAGAACAAAGACAATATATTTGGCGCTTTGAACAAGACTGGTTCAAACTTGCCGATCAGATGCTACGTCATCCTGATAGCTTAGATTACACAACACAGCGCGCTGCACAAAAAAAATTACGTGATACACTCATTTCACTGACACCATTATTTCAGCATTATCCTTATTTCATGTCAGAAAATTTCAGTATTTTAGATTGCATGCTGGCACCCTTATTTATACGGCTAAAAGCCATGGGCATAGAATTACCCCAACAACACTGTCGTCCAATTTTCCTGTATTGTCAGCGGATTTTTTCACGCCCTGCCTTCACTCAAGCAATGACTTTGCAAGAAAAAAATCGCTATCAAGAATTTTTAATTCATACTTAAAGAGCATATTATGTCTGAATCTGAAATCAATTTAAGTCCAACCCGTCCTTATTTAGCCCGCGCAATTTATGAATGGATTTGTGATAACCAACTCACACCACATTTATTGGTCGATGCTACACAGCCGAATACGCTTGTTCCTGAACAATTTATTCAGGATGGTCAGATTGTCCTAAATATCGTTCCACATGCAGTGCATGCCTTACACATGAGCAATAATGCAATCACCTTCTCTGCACGCTTTGGTGGCGTATCACGCGACTTATATGTACCTATGAATGCCGTCGTAGGTATCTATGCAAGAGAGAATGGACAAGGCTTATTCTTTGATCCAAGTGAGTATGCACATATCCAAAATGATCAAGATGCTTTAGAATCAAAGACTGAAGAAAAAACCGAACAAACTAAGAAAAAACCAAGCCTTAGATTATTAGATTAAAACAATGGAGTAGTGAATGGCTTTTGATTTAGTACAATATTTTGCAGCGCAGATTAAACTTCAAAAGCCCTCGCTTTTGAAACAATATAATGCTGTTGATCGCGACCAATATATTCAAGAAATCAATGCGCTGAGCTTAGGCAAACTGGTCAGTCTGTGGCGAGAAGACAACCAAAAACTTTATCAAGAAATTGATCATCAAGATGAATTATATATTCAGGAAATTGCACGTCGACTCACCACATCTCCACACAATCAGTCACCTCTCTCCAAAACTGAGCTTGAACAGAATATTAGTGAAGTCTTAGCCTTACAACTCACAGAGCTCAAGCAATTGGATCAAACCGGTAATTTTGGCAATAAAGGTCTAGGTGAATTATTGCTAGGTCAAATTGAACATTTATCTGGTCAAGCGGATGATTGGGTTTGGTCAACAAATGATCTAATAGAGTTAAAAGGTTCTAAACCAATTCCTCAAGAAGAGCTATCATTAGAGGCATCAATTAAGGAGTTTAATCAAATGGTTCAACAACATACCCACGATGATCATCAAAATATTGAGCCTGTAGAAGCAATTGTACCCACTTGGTCTAAAGTGTTAGAACCTATCGTTGCGATTGCGATTTTAGCAATTCTATGGTGTTCTGTTACACAATTATTTGCTTAAATCAATCTTCTCTCTAAGCCCTAATAAAACCATCCTCAGATGGTTTTATTTTGCCTTCACTTTTTATAGTTTTTAATATTTTCTTTTCTACATAAAAAACACCCCCAACGCTAGTTGAGGGTGTTTAGAATAATGAGCTGGCGATGACTTACTCTCACATGGGTA
>NZ_JBWKMK010000135.1:0-38470 GCF_056431365.1 Acinetobacter seohaensis | reverse complement strand
TCGCAAGAGATGCGATGGATGTCTGATTATTTGTAGTCATAAATTTAAGTCCCCACTTGTTTCTAAGTGGGGACTAAATTAAGGCTTATAGGATGAATTCAGAAGGTGTGTTCAGCGGACGCTTACAAATATTTGGCAATACAGGAATTTCAATCCACTGTGCTTTTGGAAAGCTTTTTGACAAATAATTTTTTAAATATTTGGCAGTATCCTGCGAAATTAAAGGGTCTTGTGATTCATCGTTCAAATTATATGCCAATGCATGTAAATTCAAACCACGTGTTTTTAAAGCTTCCAAACTGAGCAAAGTGTGGTTAATACTGCCCAAACGCCCAGAACTCACCAAAATAACAGGATATTGTTTTTGCTCAATATAGTCGATGGTGAGTAGGTCTGTGGTCAGCGGCACCATGAGCCCGCCCGCACCTTCTAATAATACTGCATCATACTTTGCCGCCAGTTGCGCAGTCGCAGCCTCAATTTTAGCAAAGTCAATTTCACGACCATCAATTTGTGTAGCCAAATGCGGTGAAGCAGGATAGCTAAAAATTTCAGGCATGGTTAGTTTGTCATCATCTTCAGGCAACCATTCACTGCCCATAATTTTACGATGCTGCTCAATATCTTCTGAAACGTCTTGATTGCCCGTTTGAATCAGCTTTTGGGTAATGGTCTGAATACCCTGTTCATTCATGGTCTTGGCCAAATAACCTGTGGCATAGGTTTTGCCAATCCCTGTATCAATACCACTCACAAAATAAACTTGAGCTGTCATGGCATTCTCCGTGCAAGACAATAAATAGGATGATACGTGAGCGTGTAACTTTTTTTCTGTGAACTATGTTGCTGACTAAATTGTTCATAGCCCCGATAAAATTCGGTTAAAGTCGTTTTGTTCCAACGCTGCCCTTGTGCTGTACCCGTGACACCTGTGGCTTTTAAATGCTGCAAAATCTGTTTGGGATGTTCAAAACTTAATGATTCAAACTGCTCTGAACAGTGTAATACTTCAAAGCCCTGCTGTTTGAGCTGTTGTTGTAACGTATCCATACTCAAATAATGTAAGCCCTGACCTGTTAGTTGCTTAATTTCAGTCAAGTTTTGAGGGCCAAATGTCGAAAAGCACAAATACCCTTGCGGCTGTAACGCTTGATTCGCCTTGCGCAATAATGCTCCAAAATCTTCCACCCATTGCAAAGCCGAACTCGAACAAATTAAATCCAAAGACTGCGGAAAATCGAGCTGTTCTATATCGCCAATTAAGCCATGAATTTGAGTGATAGTTGTTTGAAGATGATGCAGATACGCTTGCAACACTTCGGCATATAAATCATTTAAAGTCAGGTG
The DNA here is from genome assembly GCF_056431365.1 of Acinetobacter seohaensis. NCBI lineage: Bacteria > Pseudomonadati > Pseudomonadota > Gammaproteobacteria > Moraxellales > Moraxellaceae > Acinetobacter > Acinetobacter seohaensis. The sequence continues at coordinate 37,123 of NZ_JBWKMK010000135.1, read as the reverse complement.
TTGAATTTGAAATTCATGCAGTAATAAGTCGGTTAAGTTTCCCGAACCACAACCGATTTCCATGACGTTTTCAAAGCAAAGCTGAGATTGATCTGACAACTTTTGCTGCACAACATATTGCTGCATTTTTGCGATTAACTGCTGACAAATTTGCTGCTGTACCACAGCATGCGTTTTATAACTCTGATGTGCGCGGGCAAAACGCTGTGCCACTTGTGCCTTATCTATACGCATACGCACACTCAAAGCAAATCCAATAACGGCGTTAAATCTGCCGTTTCAAATTGCGTATTTAAACAAATCCGCAGTCGTGAACTGCCTTGCGGTACAGTCGGCGGACGTACAGGCATCACATAAAAACCTGCAGTCTGTAACTGTTGGGCTTTGCTTACAGTTGCAGTAGAGTCGCCAATAATCACAGGTACAATTTGCGAAGTAGATGGGCAGGTAAAACCTTTGGCCTGAATCCCCTGCTGCATATATAAGCTCAAAGCAGCCAAATGCTGACGCTGTGTCTGCATGTTCACAATCTGATTCAGCATAAACTGCGTCCATGCCATACAAATAGGTGGCTGTGCGGTACTAAAAATTAGCGGGCGCATTCGATTAATCAGGTAATCGCGGATAATCGGATCACAGATCAAATATCCCCCAACTGAAGCAACAGCTTTACCAAACGTCCCGACCAGAAAATCAATGGCATCAATCACGTCATATAGTTCGGCACAGCCCAAACCTTGCTGCCCACGCACACCAATCGCATGTGCTTCATCGACATATAACATAACTTTGGCAAACTGCTGTTTCAGCGCGACCAATGCGGCTAAATCAGTTTCATCACCATCCATACTAAAAATGGATTCAGTCACCACAATAATGCGTTCATAATTGTCATCAGCATGATATTGCATCAGCAATTGCTGCAAATGTGCCAAATCATTATGCCGATAACGCAAATATTTGGCAGATGACAAACGAATGCCGTCAATCATGCTGGCATGTACCAGTTTATCGGCCAAAATTAGGGTTTTCGCATCTGCCAATGCAGGTAAAATACCAATATTCATGTGATAGCCGCTATTAAACAGCAAGGCAGCTCGCCCATGAAATAATTGCGTTAATGTGGCTTCAAGCTGTTCATAGGCAGGGAAATTTCCAGTCAGTAAACGTGATGAAGATGCACTCATTAAACGCTGTGCATTCGGTGTTTCATCAAAAAACTGTTCACGTAAGCGCAAATCAGAGGCTAAACCCAAATAATCATTGGAAGATAAATTCAGCATCTGCTGTTGCTGAATTTCAATCGTTTTACCTTGCTGTTGATTGCTGCGAAACTGACGAAAATTACCCTGTTGGCGAAGCTGATCAAGCTGTTCTGCATAGTGATCGAGTAAACTCATGCGCTCGCTCCTTGCATGCCTGCCACCACCTCAGCCAATTGCTGCAATAAAGTATTTAGTTCTGCTGCTGTAATCACATACGGCGGCATCACATAAACCAATTTACCAAATGGACGCACCCAAATACCGCGTTGCACAAATTCTTGTTGCAGGCTTTGCATATCGACAGCATGTTTAAGTTCTACCACACCAATTGCACCTAAAACCCGCACATCCTGCACCCATGCCAAATTAGCCAATGGCGTTAAATGCTGTTCAAGTTGCTGCTGAATGCGTTGAATATTGGCTTGCCAGTCTTGTTCTAATAATAATTGGGTACTTTTTACTGCAACCGCGCAAGCCAGTGGATTTGCCATAAAGGTCGGGCCATGCATAAACACACCTGCCTCACCCTGCGAAATCATTTCTGCAACATGCTTCGTGGTCAATGTGGCAGACAAAGTCATATAACCGCCTGTCAGCCCTTTGCCGATACACATAATATCGGGTTCGACCTGAGCATGTTCCCATGCAAACAACTTGCCTGTACGCCCAAAACCTGTGGCAATTTCATCAAAAATTAACAACACATCATATTGCTCACAAAGCAATTTGGCTTGACGCAAATATTCAGGATGATAAAAACGCATGCCGCCTGCACCTTGCACAATTGGTTCAATAATCATGGCGGCAATCTGCTGATGATGCTCTACCAAACTTTGCGCCAATTCTGCAATATCGGCAGGATTCCACTCTTGGTCAAAACCTGTTTGTGGTGCAGATACAAAATAACGACGCGCCAAACTTGAGCCAAAAACCTGATGCATCCCTGTAACAGGATCACAAACCGACATGGCATTCCATGTATCGCCATGATAGCCAGAACGGGTGGTAATAAAATTGGTTTTTTCAGTTTTGCCTTGTGCAGTCCAGTATTGCACCGCCATTTTCAGCGCCACTTCAACGGCGACGGAGCCTGAATCTGCATAAAAAATTTTATCTAAACTCGGTGGGGTAATTTCGAGCAACAAACGCCCTAACTCAATAGCAGGACGATGGGTCAATCCACCAAACATGATATGCGCCATACTGTCGAGTTGCTCAGTCACAGCACGGTTCAGCTCAGGATGGTTATAACCATGAATCGCGCACCACCACGATGACATGCCGTCAATCAACTGGCGACCATCTTCAAGTTCAATGGTGCTGCCAAATGCCCGCTTAACCTTAAAGGTTGTTAAGGGCTGAGTCATAGAGGTGTAAGGATGCCAAAGATGTTCACGATCAAAAGCCAAATCCATCTGTTCTGTCATCCCACCATCATCCTTGATCTTGTAAAAAACTTGATGTGCTAAATCTTAAACCTGTCTACAGATAAAATAAATTGCGAGATTTGTCACTTATGGACCTATTGGCGGGTTTTTCTGTAAATATTGGCAGATTTTGCTAGTCAACTCATCGGCATGGAACAATGGCAGCCCATGCGAGCCTTGCAAAACATCTACGCTTAAAAACTTTGCAGCTAAATTTTGCAGTTTAGCTGCAACTTTGCAATCAACTAAAACATCCTGCTCGGCAAAAAGATGATACTGCAGACCTGTATAATTTTTAAGCTTAGTCACCAAGTTTAAGTTTTCCAATAAATCCAAACCGTGTTGAAGCAAAGATTGCGGCTGTGGCTGAACCAAACTTTGTAATTGTAATAGGTCGGTTTTACTACTAGTGACACCCTGACACACCATAAAACCAAAACGCTTTAGGGTCAGAATTGGGTCTTGTGCAAAAGATTGTTTAAACTGGGCAAACGTGGCTTGTGGCATAGCGGTATCCCAATCGGCTTGTGCAACAAAACACGGATTGGATGCAATGGTAATTAAGGTTTTATATCCTGCATATTGGCTGGCAATCGCATCGACCAGTAGCGTTGCCAATTGCCCACCCAGTGACCAGCCCATAATTACATCAAACTGACGTGCAAATTCAACCTGTTGCTGCATGACTTGAGCATCAGTAGCGTTAAAAATATTGATGAGCTCAACCCGAAAACCTTGTGCAGTTAAGGCTTGCTGTAACGGATTTAAGAGTGCAGTACCACCGCCCCAGCCTGTAATCAATAAAATCTGTTGTTGCACGTGGCTTGCTCTCAAGTTAGAAAATCACCTCAGTATAATACTGAATCGGCTCAATCGACATCTGCAAAGCACCAAGATACATCCTTAAAAAAACCAATTGATATAAAAAAGCCAATCTATAAAAACCGATCTATAAAAAAAACCGACTTATCATAAATCGGGTTTTGGTCTATTTTGCTTTGATCAGATTACATTTGCGATTGAATGTAGTTTTGTAAACCAATCAATTCAATTAAACGTAATTGTTTTTCCAACCAGTACGTATGATCTTCTTCTGTGTCGGTCATTTGCTGACGCAACATATCACGGCTGACATAATCGCCTTTTTCTTCACACAATTTTACGCCTTGCGCCAATTTTTCACGTACTTCGTATTCCAGTTTTAAATCGGCTTTTAAGCAAGACACCACATCTTCACCCACGTCGATGTCATCGCGCTGCATATTTGGAGTGCCTTCAAGGAACAATACACGACGAATTAAAGCATCGGCATGCTGCGCTTCTTCCTGCATTTCATGGTCAATGCGCTCAAAAATTTTGCTTAAACCCCAATCTTCATACATACGCGAATGAATCAGGTATTGATCGCGAGCAGCCAGTTCGCCACCAATCAACATATTTAAATAGTCTACGACTTCTGGATTGCCACGCATTTGCTGTACTCCCTTTCTTAATCCAGTCATTATGGACACATTCAGGCAAAATTGCAAAAGTTAATTATTGTAAACCCATGATTTTTATAAAATTAAAATGAGAAACATACGCATTTGCAATATAACTTAAAAATTCCCATATATAAAACAACTGCTTGGCAAAACTTAGCTTTAAAAATGACAATACAATGATTTTGCATCATTTTGTAAATATTGAAAGAAACCATACTTTGACGCTCAAGTATCGTAAAAAACGCCTAAAAAGCGGGTTTTAAAAACCCAGCTGCTTTATGATAGTCACGAGTTCCATCACTTTCTTAAAATAATGACAAATCTAAATACATCTGCACCCATTTTAGTCACAGGCGCAACAGGCTATATTGCCAGTTGGGTCATTAAAAACCTGCTTGAACAAGGACATACCGTACACGCGACGGTGCGTGATCTGAATAAAACCCACAGTTTTCAACATCTGACTGATATCGCGGCAAAAAGCACAGGCAACTTACAATTATTCCAAGCCAACTTACTTGAAGAAGGTGCTTTTGATGCCGCCATGCAAGGTTGTGAAATCGTGCTGCACATGGCCTCGCCTTTTGTGGTCACCAATTATAAAGATGCAGTTAAAGACATTATTGAACCTGCCGTCATAGGCACCGAAAATGTATTAAACAGCGTTAATCGTACTGCATCGGTAAAGCGTGTAGTGGTGACTTCAAGTATTGCTGCAACCTATGGCGATGCGATTGATATTTTAAATACGGCCAATAATCGCTTTGATGAAAGTCACTGGAATACTAGCAGCAGCCCTGAGCATCAGCCTTATCCTTATTCAAAAGTGGCAGCTGAACGTAAAGCTTGGGAAATGGCAAAGGCACAAAACCGCTGGGATTTGGTCTGTATCAACCCTGCTTTGGTGCTTGGCCCATCGTTGACCAAAAACACCCAATCGGGCAGCGTGGAAGTGTTATTGCAGTTTGCCAACGGTATGACCTTGGCAGGTGTCCCTGCTATGTGGAATGGCATTGTCGATGTGCGTGATGTTGCCGATGCTCACATTCAGGCCGCATTCAACCCTGCTGCTGAAGGTCGCTATATTATTAGCGGTGGCACACTCAGCTTATTGGAAATGGGCAAAATTTTAGCGCAGCACTTTGGACGTAAATACCCTTTCCCACGCAATCAGTTACCTAAATTTGCCTTTAAAGCCTTTGGCCCTCTACTTGGTTTTTCCCGTAAATTTGTGGAACTGAATATGGGCTACCCAATTTATTTTAATGCGGAAAAAAGTCAGCGTGAATTGGGTATGCACTACCGCAATATTGAAACCAGTCTAGTCGAACATTTTCAGCAACTCATTGATGATGGCATTGTGAAGAAACGTTAAACCTTCGACTTCTCTCAGTAAAAACCAAGGCACTTCATCGTTGAAGTGCCTTTGTACCTATTAGTGGATAAAATGTAGGATGATGCTTATTCAAGCACACCATATTCCTGCATCAGCTGAATAAACTCAGCTTCATTCATGACCTGCACACCCAACTTCTCGGCTTTTTCCAGCTTTGAGCCAGCTTTCTCACCCGCCACGACACATTTGGTTTTACCCGAAACACTACCACTCACCCGTGCACCCAAAGCCTGCAACAACTGAGTCGCTTCATCGCGTCCCATTTGGCTCAACGTCCCTGTAATCACCCAACTTTCACCATTCAAAGGCTGACGTGTCGGTGCAATCGGAGCATCCCAATGAATGCCTGCAGCTAATAAACGATCCAACACTTCTAAATTATGCGGCGCTTGGAAAAAGTCCAAAATCCATTCTGCCGTAATATCTCCCACATCTGGAGTTTTCTTTAACGCTTCTAAATCAGCTTCACGCAAAGCCTCTAAAGTCTGAAAAGTATTGGCAAGCATCCGCGCGGTGGTTTCGCCCACACCACGAATTCCCAAGGCATAAATAAACGCAGCCAAAGTAGTTTTTTTGCTGTTTTCAATCGAGTCAATCAAGTTTTGAACCGACTTCTCACCCATTTTTTCAATGCCGAGCAAAGTGTCGCGGTGTTCGTGTAAATGATAAATATCAGCCACATTTTGTAGCAAGTTCAGATGCAGTAATGACTCCACCCAACGATCACCCAAACCTTCAATATCCATGGCTTTACGTGACACAAAATGACGAATCGCTTCAATACGCTGTGCCGCACAATACAAACCGCCTGAACAACGCGCCAAAGCCTCACCTTCAGGCATCACCACAGGCGAATCACACACAGGGCATTGTTCAGGTAAATGCACTTCTTGCGCATCGGCAAGGCGAAATTCAGGCCAGACTTTTTCAACTTTGGGAATCACATCACCACTACGGTAAACACTGACCGTATCGCCTAAACGCACATCCAAACGGTGAATTTCACCAATATTATGCAAAGTAACATTGGATACCGTCACACCACCTACCGCAACGGGGTTTAAACGTGCCACAGGCGTCAACGTACCTGTGCGCCCCACTTGCCAATCAATATTTTCAATGGTGGTTAAAGCGGCAACTGCAGGGAATTTATAGGCAGTCGCCCAGCGCGGCTCACGACTTAAAAAGCCCAATTGCTGTTGCTGTTTCAAGTCATTGACCTTGACCACCATGCCATCAATTTCAACGCTTAAATTCGGACGCTCAAGGTTAATTTGCTCATAGGCCGCCTGAACATCTTGAATGCTCTTGCAGACAAAATGACGTTCGCCAATTTCAAAACCAAACTGCCCCAACCATGCCAAACTGTCGGACATGGTGCTTTGTCCATGAGGCGGCACACATTGCGCAATGCCATAAGCATAGAATGCTAAAGGACGTGAAGCCGCAATATTCGGGTCTAACTGACGCAAACTGCCTGCTGCTGCATTGCGTGGATTGGCAAAGGTTTTTTCACCTTTGGCTGTATTGGCCGCATTGAGTTTTTCAAAACCAAGTTTTGGCATCAACACTTCACCACGCACTTCCAAAAATTCAGGAATAGCCGTTTCTGTCGCACTCAAAACTTTCGGTAAATTGCGGATAGTTTTGACGTTGTGGGTAATGTCTTCCCCTGTTTCCCCATCACCACGGGTCACACCACGCACTAAAACACCATGTTCATACCAAAGTGAAATCGCCAAACCATCAAATTTGAGTTCGACATCGTATTCAATATTTTGGTTGGGCAAACGCTCTTCGACACGTCTTGCAAAGGCAAATAATTCTTCCTGATTAAACACATTGCCTAAAGACAACATTGGCACAGCATGTGTAACCGTGGTGAACTTTGCCAAAGGTGTGCCACCGACTTTATTGGTCGGTGTATCGGGTTGAACTAAATCTGGATACTGTTGTTCCAACGCTTTTAGTTGATGGAAAAGCTGATCATATTCACTGTCTGCAATTGTCGGTTGATCCATCACATAATAGGCATGATTGTGCTTGGCAAGCAGTTGAATCAATTGACGCATTTGCGCCACGACGGTTAAATCTACAGACATATTTTCCACCATAAAAAAAGGCGGTCTTGTTCCGCCCTTCAATTTTTTCTATGTAGCGCATGCTACAGCTTGTATTGCTGCGCACATTATAAAAATGCGGCTGCAAAGTTGCAATTTATCCTACTGCACTCAGTTCAATTGCCAAACACTTGACGTAGCTTATACCCAGTACGAGATCGCAATTCTAGGCATGACTTGCCTGACCAGCACGATAATCTATCGCCTGATGACGCCAGTGTTCACGTAATTGTGGAGTAAACTCTAAATGGTTTTGGTCATAGACCGTTCCATCAATTTCACGTGCAATCAGTCCTGAAATGCTGACCATGGTATCAAAGGCATTTTGCACATCGCTGTGCGGCAAAGCGAGGAAGAACGCTAAACCTTTAACTTGTTCGCTCGATAAAGTTTCTAAATCAAAACCATCTGCGCCTTCATCATTAATTTGTAAAACTGAAAATAATAATTTAGTGCCATCTTCGTTATAGCGATGGAAACATGACATTTCACCGAAACGTAAACCATATTTCATCAAGACTTTTAAGGCTTTATCGCCCGAAAGTATGCGACGTTCAGGGAAGACATTCAGCGCGATAAAAGATTCAGCGGTTGCCAAGGCACTTTCTTCATCCATGATTTTTTGTTCATGCAAATGCGAATCTAAAATGCTGCTTTCTTCATTAAATTCTGAAATTTCGGCAGTTTCAATGTGTTGATTCAGGCTGTATTCAGTCGAAGCTTTGTTTTGCTCGACAGTCTGCGCATTCGGTTCAGTTTCTACAATCACTTGCTGAATTTCATCCGATAATGAATATTCTGAAGTTGTCGCTGTCGGGCTTGGCGTGTCTTGTGCAACTTCAGACTTCGATATCGTTGTGGATGGATCAAGCTCAGAATTTTCTGTATTTGCCTGCAAACTCGGTTCAACTTTGTCAGTTTCTGTGCTTGAAGAAGCCACGACATCATCCGTTAAAGCCTGTGGTTCAGACTTGGCAGGCGCATCTTGCGTAACTTCATCTACCGTTAAAGTCGGCTCCACACGCGGTGGCGTAGCGTCGCTTTGCAATTGGTCACGTACATGGCGTGGAATAATCGGTTTTTGGCTTTCTGCATTAAATTGCAGTTCCGAATCTAAGGATGGCGCTGAATCTACAGGTTTTTTTAGAATCATTTTCAAACCAAACGCCATGATCACAATAGCGATGACAATTCCAACGATTGTGGTGATTTCCATATTATGCCTCCGCGACTAGGCCGTATTCTGCGGCTTCTTCTAAATTTACGGTTACTAATTTTGAGGTTCCCGGTTCAGGCATGGTAACACCTAAGAGGTCGGTTGCCATCGTCATAGCAAGTTTATTATGTGTAATGTAAATGAATTGCACTTGTTCAGAAAGTTCTTTTACTAAATTACAAAAGCGCCCCACGTTAGCATCATCTAACGGTGCATCAACTTCATCGAGTACGCAAAATGGCGCTGGGTTTAAACGGAAGATTGCAAAAACCAAAGCCAAAGCTGTCAGTGCTTTTTCACCCCCTGAAAGTAAGGCCAAAGAACTGTTGCGCTTACCCGGTGGACGCGCCATCAATTTCACCCCAGATTGCCAGTCATCTTCCAAGCTCAGACTCGCTTCACCGCCATTAAAGACTTTAGGAAACAGCTCCTGCAATTCGGTATTCACCTGATCAAAAGTGTTCATAAACAGTTTACGAGTTTCCTGATCAATACTTTTCATTGCCGCCTGCAACTGAGAAACAGTATTTTCCAAGTCTTCAATTTGATGGCTTAATTCTGCAAAACGGGCAGATACTTCTTCATATTCTTCCGAAGCCGCCAAATTGACCGCACCCAATTTATCAAACTGTTGCTGCGCTTTCGCCAGTTTTTGTTGATGCGCAGCGACATCAATCTGCAAACCTGTGATGATCTCGCTGTTTAAATCTTTTAACTGTTCAGAATAATGCTGATAGTCCGACTTTGCCGATTGCCATGCCAAGCGCTTTTCTTCGAGTTTGGCACGTAATTGTTCATCTTGCTGCTGTTGCTGCTGCCGTTGCTCGGTCAGTTGCTGCTGTTTGGACTGCATACTGTTCAATTCCACTTGCCATTCCTGCCAAGTTTTTTGCAGCTTTTCAGTCTGCTGCTGCTGCTCTGAAAACTGAGTTTCCAAGTCAGGCAATTCCAACTGAACAGGATCGACAAACTTTTTGGCTTGTTCCATTTGCGCCACAATTTGTTGATATTGTGCTTTTAAGAAAGTGGCATCTTTTTCTAACAGTTCAATTTGCTGCTGAGTTTGTACCGCTTGACGACGTAACAGCTCCACTTCTTGTTGCTGCTGCTGAAACTGTTGCTGTGAACTATCCAGCTGCTCATTCAGCTGCTCGACCTGAAATTGCAAGGTTTTATACTGCGGTAAAGCTTGCTCAAGTTTAAAAGCCAAAGCATGCAAATCAATTTCCAGATCATCTTTTTGCATAGCATCTTCTTCAAGCTGCTCATCTAATTGTGCCAATTGATGCTGTAATTGCTGTTGCTGTACTGCAAAAGCCTGTGCCGCACTTTCGGCTTTCGCCATTTGCACATCTAGCGTTTGCAAGGCTTGCTGTTGCTGTTTGAGCTGTTGCTGTTGTTGCTGCAATTGCTGCTGCAACTGTTTTACCTGTTGCTGCAATTCAGGCAGTTGCTGTTCTGCTTGCTCATATTGTGGCAGTTGCAACGCCAACGCCTGTTCAATTTCATCCAAGCGAATCCGATGGCTTAATGCCCCTTGCCCTGCCTGTGCCGCTTCATCATAAAACAGCCCGATTACCCAGTCTGCTCCCACATGATAACCATCTAAACTAAGGATAGACTGCCCTGCTTGTAATTGCACTTGCAATGCCAAAGCCTGCGATAAACTTTCTGTAATTGCGACACTTTGCCACAAGCTACTTTGCGGTGAAGCAATCCAGTCACTGAGCGACTCACACCCCGAAAGCTGTATTTTTGATGTTTTTGAATCTACAGCCAAATGAATTTTTAGCTGACGTGCGCGGCTGTCCTGAAATTCAATATCTGCTTCTACCACCTGCGCAGATAACCATTTAGCCAAGAACTTTTCAATTAAATTGGCATGTGGTTTCGCCACATCTGCAAGTTGTAATACTTGCATCAACTGCACCACATCGGTTTGGGCTTTTGGACTTTGCTTAATGAGCAATTGATTGAGGTTTTTCTGTTCTGACTGCAAAATCTGAATCTCAGATTTTAAGGTCGCACACTGTGCTTTGTGCTCATTATAGTTGGTCTGCAACGTGGCGAGTTGCTGAGTGCTGTCTTGAATATTCTGTTCTAGTGTTAGCATTTCAGCCTGCAAGCGGGTCTTTTCGTCTTGCAGTTGTTGCATTCCCTCTTGCTGATCTTGCGGCTGAATTTGTGCAAACTGCTGTGTCAGGGTTTGTTTTTGCTGTTCAATACGGCTGATATTTTTGGCTAACTGCTCACTTTGCGCCTGCATGTGCACATGCTTTTGTTGTTGCTGTTCTACTTGCGCTTTGACTTGGGCATATTGTGCAGCTTGGGTTTGTTGCTGTGCTTTTAAATCCTGAAATTGCTGGCTCTGCTGCTGCGCCAAATGATCTTGCTGCTGTAGATTTGCCTGTTGGTTTTCTTGCTGATCGACCAAACTCTCTAGCTGCAATTCAATCAACTGCAAACGCTCTTTGGTTTGTGCTTTTTGCTGTTCAAGCTGCGATAAAGTCGCGGTATTTTGCTGAAACAAACTTTGTTTTTGTTCCAAAGTCATTTTCAGTTCAGCCAGTTTCTTTTCTGCCTGTTGCCATTCTTGCTGTAGCGGTGTCGATTGCTGAATCAAACGCTGAAACAACTCACTGGTCGCAGTTAAGTCATGTTCCAAAGTGGTCAGCTCAGAGCGCACCAATTTAAAACTTTCCCCTAACTCATTCATACTCAGGGTATATTCTTGCTGTAAACGTGCACTTTGTTCACACTGAAAAGACAACACTTCGACTTTAATGGTGCGAATTTCGCTCTCAAGCGCTTTGTATTGAATTGCTGTTTCTGACTGACGTTTTAAGGTTTTTAATTGCGATTTTAGTTCTGAAGCAATATCTTCCAAACGCGCCAAGTTCTGCGTGGTGTGATCCAAATGCAGCATGGTTTCACGACGACGCGCCTGATAACGTGACACGCCTGCCGCTTCTTCAATAAACACCCGCATTTCTTCAGGTTTAGCATCAACCAAACGATTAATCATGCCCTGTTCAATAATTGCATAAGAACGCGGGCCTAAACCTGTACCCAGAAAAATATCGGTGATGTCACGACGACGACACTTGGTTCCATTTAAAAAATATTCAGACTTACCATCACGGTTGACCTGCCGACGTACCGACAGTTCATTATAGGCGTTATAAGCACCGCCCAATTTGCCATAGGTATTGTCAAAACGCAGTTCAACACTGGCTACACCTACAGGTTTGCGTTTGGCAGTTCCTGTGAAAATTACATCCTGCATACTGCCGCCACGCAACTGGCGCGCACTAGATTCGCCCATCACCCAACGAATGGCGTCAATCACATTGGATTTACCACAACCATTCGGCCCCACCACAGCGGTACGGTTGGCTTTAAAATGTAAGGTCGTACTGTCGGCAAAAGATTTGAAGCCAGAAAGTTTTAAACTGCTTAAACGCATAATGTCCCAATTAACGGCGTGAACGTCTTGCCCATGCAAGCTCGATCTGTTTCATACGGGTCAGAGATTCCAACACCAAGTTGCGCAAGTGTCGGCAAAAATCTTCCATAAATAAAGTGGCTTGTTGTGATTTTCTGCTTAAAATTGCATCACTCACCAGTTTAAATAATTCAAAAGATTCTTGTAACTCCCGACGCGAAGTATTTAAGGTCAAAAAGTAACTGCGTCTTAACGATGGCAATAACTCTTGATAGAACTTCATTAAATATAAATTTCCCACCATATCAGGCTGCCGTGCCAGATATTGAAAAATTAAATCATAAAACTTTTCAGTATTGCCCAAGCGACATTGCTCTGCCAGTTGCAGCAAAAGTTGTTGTAAGGCTTCAGCTTCATGCATTCGCCACGTGTCCGCAATACGCTGCACAATATAACCCAATAACAAACTGCTGCTGTCAAACAAAGCTCGGACTTGCTGTGCCGACATTTCCGACACAATTGCACCACGACGTGGAAAAATTTCAATCAGATGAGTACGTTGCAATAACAACAGCGCTTCACGTACCGAACCACGACTCACGTCCAGTTCTTTGGCGATGCGCAATTCCTGAATACGCTCACCTTCAACCAAATCACCGCTAATAATCTGTTCTGCGATGTGTCGGGCAATTTGTTCCGATAAACTTTCTGATTCTTGTTGTTGCATACTGTTCCTATCTTGTTTTTATAAGATGCAGTGATGAAAATTCGGAGCTACTCTCATTTAAGACATCTCAGGATCATCCTTCGACTGCAAGCATAGCTCCGATACAAGCATCTTTCTTTTTACTGCGAAACAGATCACAACGCCATGACATTGTCCGACAATTTCATGGCGCTAGAGCCAATTTTACATGGCTTAAAACAAAGAAAATAGCGACTCAACTTAGAAAAATACTCGCATACCCTGATATACAAAATAACAGCCAACGGTGGTCAGCAAGCAGGCAAAACATTTTTTCAACATCGCTGGCGATAACAAATGTGCCACTTTCGCACCAACTTTGGCAGTAATAAAGCTCATCACACTAATGCCTATAAATGCATAAATGTGGATATAACCAATGGTATTGGGTACTGCAACTTCGGCTTGCTTACCAAACCACATAAAGCCTAATGCGCCCGCCACCGCAATTGGCAAACCACAAGCGGCTGAGGTTGCTACCGCTTTTTGCATGACCACGCCGTAACGGTTTAAGTACGGCACTGTTAAACTGCCACCGCCAATCCCAAAAATTGCAGAGGCAATGCCAATCCCACCGCCCGCCATGACTTGCTTTGCAGTTGAAGGCAAATGATGTGAAGGATCAACCGCAATATTTGCGCCTCTAAACATCTTAAAAGCCACCCACAGTGCAAAACCGCCAATTAATAATTGTAAGCCTTGCCCCGAAAGGAAATCGGCAATACCTGCACCAACAAATGCACCCACAATTAAACCAGGCGCAAGATTACGAAATACAGGCCACATCACCGCACCTTTTTTATGGTGTGCCGTAACTGAGCTGATCGAAGTTACAATAATGGTTGCCAATGATGTCCCCACCGCCATGTGCATTAACACCGATGGGTCATAATTGAGTTGAGTGAACACAATATATAAAATTGGCACAATAATTAAGCCGCCGCCCACGCCAAACAGCCCTGCTGCAAATCCAGCAATTGCACCAATCAATAAATATATGATTAACTCCATAAATATATTCCACTATTTGTAAATTCGTATGGATGTAGAAACCCGACAACTGCAACAACAACTCACAGAAGCAGGACAGCTTCCAGAAGTACTCATCCTGAAGCCGATTACCACTTCCACCAATGATGATGTACGGGAAATTGCACAAAAAGGTGTGCAGAGTGTCTTGGTATGCAGTACCAGACAAACGCATGGTCGAGGACAACGTCAACGGCAATGGGTATCACCCGAAGGGAACATCTATTTAAGCACATTGCTAAATTTACGAACACCTGTAAATGGGCGTTTGGCTTTAGAAATTGCGTTAAATATCTTGCAAATGCCGAGTCTACAGGCGCTGAATCTACAAGTAAAATGGCCAAATGACTTATACAGCCCGCAAGGCAAATGGGGCGGCATCTTAATTGAGCCAATTTCTGCACAGCAAGTCATTGTTGGGGTTGGGCTTAATCTTGCACCTGTCAGCTCAGCAGTTATTGATCAAAAAACCACATCTTTAACCGAACTGGGTTTGGTATCTATTGATCGTGTGCGCCTGATCGCAGAGCTTTATCTTGCCATTCAACAAGCCTGCGACTGGTTTAATCACGATTGCTATAATTTGGCATCTCGCTTCAATCATCATGCCGCATTTATGCAACAACAAGTTGAATTTGAACATTTTAAAGGTACTTGTCAGGGTACTTTTTTAGGCATTCAGGATGATGGCGCAGTGCAAATTGAAACGGCACAAGGGCTTGAAGTTTTTTATCAGGGACGTTTACGCCCTATCGATCATGCCGAGTCATCTTCATGAAAAATTTATGGCTAGATATTGGTAACACCCGCCTGAAATATTGGGTCACAGAACAAGACCGCATCATCGAACATGAAGCAGAATTGCATTTGCAATCTCCTGCCGATTTGTTGCTGGGTTTGATTCAACACTTTAAAAGTCTGAATGTGCATAAAGTAGGCGTGTCATCGGTACAAGATCAGAAGAATAATCAACGCATTCACTTGATTTTAAAAACCCTGAATGTGCCTGTGATTTATGCCAAAGTGCATGCAGATTATGCAGGTTTGCATTGTGAATATGATATTCAACAACTGGGAATAGATCGCTGGCTGCAAGTGCTTGCCGTGGCAAATGACCCACAAGAAAATTATTGTGTCATTAGTTGTGGTACGGCGCTGACTATTGATTTGGCGGATGGACTGACGCATTTAGGCGGCTATATTTTACCGAACTTATATTTGCAACGTGATGCACTGATTCAAAACACCAAAGGCATTAAAATTCCCGATGCTGCATTTGATGAACTCACCCCAGGACGCAGCACCATTGATGCTGTTCATCATGGTATTTTACTCGGCTTGCTCAGCACCATTGAGCATGTAATTCGACAGTCACCACGTAAACTGATTTTAACGGGTGGCGATGCACCGCTGTTTGCCAAATTCTTGCAGCAATATCAACCGCAAGTCGAGCAAGATTTATTGCTCAAAGGTTTGCAGCGTTATATTCAATATGCAACCCATGAAGTGCACTAAAAACCAAACATTGCTCCATCTACGCTGATAAATCTTTCGGTGTAGCTGTCATCTACGAATAAAGAACAACAAAAAAGCAGGCGCATTTTTATGCGCCTGCTTTTTTAACACTTTGATTCTAAGATGTTTTTAACAATTATTTCTTGGTTGGGTCGTTGCCACCAAACAATGGCCCCATACCGCCGCCACTGAATTGCTTTTGTAAACCGCCCAGTGAACGCATCATTTTTGCCATGCCCGATGGATTGGCAAATTTTTTCATCATTTTTGCCATTTGTGCATGTTGCTTGATCAACTTATTCACTTCTGACACATCCATACCACAACCCGCAGCAATACGTTTTTTACGGCTTGGATTCATCAGGTCTGGGTTACGACGCTCTTTGATGGTCATCGACTGGATAATCGCTTCCATCTTTTTCACTTGCTTTTCAGGATTGGCTTGCGCAATTGCATCTTGAATACCTGAGTTGCTCATGCCAGGCAACTTGTCTAAGAAGCCCATCATGCCGCCCATTTTATTCATTTGTTCAAACTGCATCAGCATATCTTCAAAGTTGAAGCTGCCGCCTTTTTGCAGTTTTTTCGCCATTTTTTCGGCTTTTTCTTTGTCGATTTTACGTTCAACTTCTTCGACCAAAGACAGCACGTCACCCATGCCCAAAATACGTTGTGCAACACGTTCTGGGTGGAATGGCTCTAGGGCATCGAGTTTTTCACCCATCCCCAAGAATTTAATTGGTTTACCCGTAATCGCACGAACTGAAAGTGCTGCACCACCGCGCGCATCACCATCAGTTTTAGTAAGGATTACACCTGTTAATGGCAAGGCATCATTAAAGGCTTTGGCTGTATTTGCCGCATCCTGACCCGTCATGGCATCGACCACGAACAAGGTTTCAGTCGGTTTAATCGCTGAATGTAATGCCTTGATTTCATCCATCATGTCATCATCGACGTGCAAACGACCTGCAGTATCGACAATTAACACATCAGCAAACTGAATTTTTGCCTGTTCGATGGCACGGTTGGCAATATCGACAGGGTTTTCATTGGCATTTGAGTCAAAGAAAATTGCGCCAACTTCGCCTGCAACCGTTTGTAGCTGTTTAATTGCCGCAGGACGGTAAACGTCGGCAGACACCATCGCCACTTTTTTCTTTTGACGTTCTTGTAAGAAACGTGCCAATTTTGCTGCAGTGGTGGTTTTACCCGCACCCTGCAAACCTGCCAATAACACCACAACCGGTGGCTTGGCAGCAAGGTCAAGGCTTTCATTGGCCTCGCCCATCATTTTTGTGAGTTCGTCATAGACAATTTTGACGAACGCCTGACCAGGGGATAACTGAGTCATCACTTCCTGACCCAATGCCTCTTCCTTAACTTTCGCGATGAATTCACGAGTTACAGGTAACGCCACATCGGCTTCAAGAAGTGCCATACGTACTTCACGTAACGTATCTTTAATATTGTCTTCGGTTAGCTGCCCTGAGCCAGTAACATTTCTTAAACTCTGCGTGAGTCGTTCTGTTAAGGTATCAAACATTGCAAATTCCGCTTAAAATAGCCATTAGCAAAAAAATGTTTCTTTAAAATAGAAAATTTATGCACAAGATGCTATAGGATACTGTAGTTCGCATCGAATTTATATAAATGAATATTCATCATCCTGAAAAAGGTTTGACATGATCAGTCTCCCCTTGGTTTATACGATTTTAGCATTAATCGCTTATACCAGTTCTTTTTGGTATTTATTTTCACATTTAATGTCTAAACGTGCGCCAAATCACTGGTTTATTCGTTCTCTGCTCAGTTTGGGCTTATTGCTGCATGCTGCCGTGTTGTATAACGATATGTGGACGCCGATGGGTGTCAACTACAACGTGTTTAACCTAATGTCATTTACTGCGGGTTTAATGTTGTTATTGAGCTTGCTGTTCAGCAGTTACCGACCTGTAATTGCGCTAAATTTGATTGGTATTCCTGTAGCAGCAGTGGGTTTAATTGCAGGTTTTTCATTCAGCCAACATAATTTATTTATTAACCAAAACTCGATTGGTTTAGATATTCATATTATTTTATCGCTGTCTGCTTATGCCGTATTGTTGATGGCGACCATTCATGCCGTGCTCATGTGGTTTCAAAACCGCGAACTGAAAAACAAACAAAAACGTCGGGTTTGGGTAAATTTGCTGCCGTCTTTGCAAGATATGGAATCTTTGCTGTTTGATATGTTGATTGCAGGTTTTGCCTTACTCACAGTCGCACTAGGTTTTGGTTTCTTTACGGTAGAACATTTCTTTGCACAGCATTTAGCACATAAAACTGCCTTTAGTATTATTTCTTGGTTTGTCTATGGGGCGTTGTTACTTGGGCGTTATAAGTTTGGCTGGCGTGGACAAAAAGCGATTCGCTTTACCATTATTGGCTTCTTTTTATTGGCGCTCGGTTTTATTGGTTCTAAATTTGTGTTGGAAATGATTTTGAGTAAGTAAGGTGTTTTTATTTTGCTCATTCAAAGTGTAGGATGATCAATTATTTAATAGCATAGTCGAGGGGGAATGGGCTGTTTAAATTAAGCCAATCATTTAAATGATTTCTAACGATGTAAGAACTCAATTAAAAGATCTAGTCTAGGATGCACATCAACTGCATGGACTAGATAAAACTTGAGATACAGATCACTGTGTCAAATAAAACAGCTTAAATACCAGAACCTTAGCTACAACCACTTCAATTCAAAACCCTTTTCCTAGACAACCCACAGAAAAAAACGTATAACTCCACTTTTGTTTGAACTGGCAGCATCTTGTGAAACTGATTCTTGCACCCATGGAAGGCTTAACCGACCCCATCATGCGTGATGTAATCACGTCTGTAGGCAGTTTTGACTGGTGTGTAACAGAGTTTATTCGGGTCACAGACAGCATTTTGCCAGACCATATCTACCACACCTATTGCCCAGAACTACTCACCAATGGCAAAACTGCGGCAGGTACGCCTGTGCATGTTCAGTTTTTGGGGAATAATCCTGAAATGTTAGCCGCCAATGCAGCCAAAGTTGCGGCTATGGGTGCACCTGCAATTGATATGAACTTTGGCTGCCCTGCCAAAACAGTCAATCGGCATCGTGGCGGTTCAGTTTTACTCGATGAACCCGAAGTAGTATATGAACTGGTTAAAGCGGTTCGCGATGCCGTTCCTGCTCATATTCCAGTTTCCGCCAAAATGCGTCTAGGCTATATGGATCGGAACTTCATGCTAGAAAATGCGCACGCCATTGAAGATGCAGGCGCAGCATGGGTTACAGTACATGCACGTACCAAAGCCGATGGCTATACGCCTCCCGCATTTTGGGATCAGCTACGTCCTATTCGTGAAGCCTTGAAGATTAACGTCATCGCCAATGGTGAAATTTGGAACAATGCCGATGCCAAACAATGCCAGTTAGAATCGGGCTGTGAAGATTTGATGATTGGTCGTGGTGCGGTCACCACCCCAGATTTGACCCAATGTATTCGTCAAAATTCAGACCTGCCTTTGCTGAGTTGGCAAGATTTGCTGCAACTACAAATTCGCTTTATTCACGGCCCTGCCAAAACAGAAATTGGGATGCTGGGACGTTATAAACAATGGCTCGGCATGATGTCGAAACATTATCCCGAAGCCAAAGCTTTGTGGGATGAAATCAAGCGTCTGAAAAAGCTGGATGAAATCATTGAAAAATTAGTCGCGCACACGACTTAAACATTGAATCCATCAAACTCAAGCTTCATCTAAAAAATTTCAGCTTTTATTAGGGTCTGCTGACAATTCGTCTATGTTTGCGGCGATGCATATTTTTTAGCTGATATAAGGCATGGGACAGGAAATTTAGTCATTCTAAATGACTGGCACATAACGCAATAGCAGCAAAAAATATGCTCGCCCTGAAAGGCTGTGGCTAAAACTTTCTCAGATTGTGTTATGAAACTTAGCAATAGTCTCGCTATTACTTGCGTTTCATGCCTGATCTGCTCAGTTTTAGCCTACAGCGCAAGCCATTTATGAAATGTCAAAAGCCCCTAGTGAATATCGGCTATTCAACCTTGCTGACAAAGCTTGGCATTTCCCATGCACTGCCTGCAAAACCTTTGCATTGTCCTGCATCGAATTGATAGCTTTTGACAAACTGCTGACCATTCCACGCCCACTCAATTTGACTGAAACAATCGCCAATTCCACGCCCTTTTTGATAGGCAAAAATCTGTCCATTGCTAAATTCTGAAGCAGAATCAGTTACAAATTGCTGTATCTTTTGCAGTTTTTTATCCATAACCCAATAAGCCACACCCCAATTATAAGCCCCTCGCCAACAGCTTGCCTCAACCAACACGCTATCTTGATTTAAGGGATAAGTATGAATCTGCTGTTCTGCTTGTTCAGGTTCAAACAGCATATAACAATCTTCACGATCTACGGTTTTTTGTAAAATTGGATATAACTTTTCTGCACTGGCCGCGGTAAGCACCTGTGCTTTGGCGGTTCGGTGTTGAGGCTGCATGAGAATGTTAATTTTAGGCATCGCTTGCGCTTTTAAGACCTGCGTGGATGCTTGATTGCCTTTTGCCAATATTGCGGAGTCTGTACCCACACGTTTTTGAAATTCATCCATTTTTAGCAACACTGCACTCATGCCTGCATCAGACAATTTCCAGCGTTGTTGACCATGTTTTAACTCGATCACGACATGCTGACGCGCCTGCGCCAACAGCTTTTGCACACTGGCAGCAGATAAATTGGCGATACTTTCATGAAAGTTTAATTGTTGCAAAGTGCGTCCATTTAAAAATAAAGTCGCTTGAGCAATATCTTCTTGAATTTGCAATTGCCCTTGTACAGCACTCTTTGCACCTGCTTGACGGGTCAATAACATACTGATCGGTTGTTCAAAATCATCATCGCTTTGGTAGCCTGCGGCACGGCAGGTTCCTGTATTATCACAGGCCAACTCCCAATCTTGATGCTGAAAATACAGTCCTTGCAAAGCAGTCGACTGGCTTGAAGCAATCGTTTTTTCAGCAGTGATCGGTGCTGCAAAAATACCAACACTACCGAATAAACCACTGATCGCCAGCAATATTTTTAGATTGCATCTGAAATTCATAATCTTCGCAACTCCTGAAATGGTCATCTATAATTCAACGGCTCAATCAAAGCTAAATTTAGCACCTTGCCTACTCAGCTCAATAAAAAAGCACGCCAGAGCATGCTTTTCTAATGCAATTGAACATCAAGATTTAATGTAAAAAATTACGATTCCTGTGTTAAATCCTTGACCGTGGTGCTTGCGCCATTGGTTTTCACTGACTCAATTCCTTTGTCACGTGATTGTTCAGAAGTATAGAGCTGACTCGTACCAATAATCTGATGGTTGGCAGCTTTTAAATTAAAATACGGCTTATCATTCTTAGATGTCAGTCGATCATAACGCCCATCATCCTGACTGTTCTTTTGTACCGAAGCGATGCCATTTTTTGCCGATGCTTTCGCCTTATACTGTTCACTGGTTAAGATAATTTCGCCATTCCCAGCTTTAAGTACAAAGCGGTACTGACCATTGCTTGCTTGTGAAATCTCAAACCATCCTGACATACTTGCCCCCAGTTTTCTTATGAGTGGTGAAGTGTGTTGTTGAATGATGCTAGGCTTTAAACTGCCTAAAAATTATTCTTTTCACTTAAAATATAAAGGACTTAGGCACAAGAAAACAGTATTAATTTTGTACACTCTTAAAGTTATTGTTGCTCAATTTGAATACTAAAATACTTTTATAAACTCCATAAAAAAGCGCAGGCAACTCAAGTCGCCTGCGCTGTTGAAATCTGCTTAAACTTAAGCTTTTTTCACATATTCAGATTTTAATTTCATAGCCCCCATGCCATCAATCTTACAATCAATGTCATGACCATCTGCTGCATCTGGAATTAAGCGAATATTTTTCACTTTCGTTCCCACTTTTACAGCAGCCGAAGAACCTTTAATCTTCAGGTCTTTAATCACAGTCACCGTGTCGCCATCTGCCAACACGTTGCCGTTTGCATCTTTAATCACAGCAGCAGTTTCTTCTAGCTGTTCCCCTTCTTTCCACTCATGTGAGCATTCAGGACAAATCAGTAGGTCGCCATCTTGGTAAGTGTATTCTGATTGGCATTTTGGGCAATTTGGCAAAGACATAAAAAACCTCAAAAACTATATTATAGCATTTTTTACTGAATTTTCATAAACTTAAAATCCTTATAAAGCACAAGGATAATCAAATAAAACTCTTTAATTGGACTGTGCTAAGCGTTGCAGCATCACGCGTTTTAATACCACTACATGATTGTGCTGCTCATCTTTAGCTGCTGTGACCAGAGTGATTTTTTGCTGCTGTGCCAGTTCACACAACGCCTGTAAAGCCTCTTCTTGCTCTGCTAATTCAGCTATATAACGCTGCTGAAACTCATCCCAATGTTGTTCAGGGTTTTGATGATACCATTTACGCAGCCCAGTCGAAGGCGTAATTTCTTTGGGCCATAAGTCAATACGAGCGCGCTCTTTACTCACACCACGCGGCCATAAGCGATCAACCAGCACCCGTGTTCCATCTGCCTGAGTCGCTTCAAGATAAGCGCGTTTGATTGCAATATCCATATTTGCACCTCTGCATCTTTTATGATGACGTCATCAGCGCCAAAGTTTTAGGCAGCAGATTATGTATCACAAATAAAAAAGCATGTGATCAACACATGCTTTTCAGATACCCGATTTAATCTTCGTAATCGTCTTCGTCTTCATCATCGTAGACGTAAGCCATACAGCCCCAGCCATCGTATTCACCGCCATGTTCTTCAGCAATTTTGCTGAACCATTGCTCTAAATCGACAATGTCTGAATACTCTGGTTCCATGTAAACATAAATGGTAATGATCCATTCAACTGCGTCAGATTCTTCATCTTGGAATAATGAAATTTTTTGTTCTTCGGCCAACAAATACAAAGCACATTTTTCAGCTTGTTCTTGTGTGGTAAAAGCGATGGAGTACTCAATCTCATGTGGCTCTGTCAGGTCATCCCCATCTTCATGCATTTGCCAAAGTACATTGCCATTATCATCATCAGGGAATTGTTCATAGTCACGTGTCATGCGAATATCCTTGTTATCTTTTTAGCCAATATATATCTGGCAAGTGACAAAATAGTGAATTCAACATAGCACAAATTTGCCCGAAGGACTCAATTTTCATCTCGTTTTACACTGACTTTAGTCTGAATTACCCAGAAGCTTGCTTTTACATGACACTACAATTGCTTTAAGCATTTGCAGCCAGTTTAATTTGTGGCATCTGACAAGATGCTTTCCTGTTTAAATGCCAACAGTAAAGCAGCAAACTTTAATTCTTCTTGTCGAAGTGTTAAGTAAGAGTCTAGAATTTTTGCGTGTCCAAATGCAGCCGCATAATGATTCAGCAAAGTAAAATCATCCTGCAAAGCTTGAAGCGATTCAGCCAGATTATGTTCAGTCAGCTGCGCCAAATATAAATCTGCTTTACTATTAAATGCTTGAGCCAGCAAAGTCACTGCCGCTAGACGGCGTTGCTCATCGACAAAAGCACAATGCGCAACTTCTTGATTTTTGACCGCATCTTGAATCTTGTGTCGTACTTGCTGCAGGTGTTGTGCTGCATCACTATAGCCATAACCTTCAATCAGATCATCCAATAGCTGCTGTGCAGGCAACTGAAAAGCAGGCGTATGATGTTCAATTTTATGATACAGCGCGGTCATAATCTGTTCGAGTTGCTGACGTTCTTCAACCAAGTTATAAAAAGCACCCAATTGATCTTGTGCTGTTTTAAGCGTTTTGGCTTTGGTTTTTTGCTCATGCTCGGCTAAAAAATCTCGGACTTTTTCAACTTGTTGCTTGCACTGCTCCCGCGTATTTTCCGCTTCGGATTTAATCATTTCTACAAACATTTCTACTTGTTGACGACGTTCTAATACATATTGCTCAACGTCTAAAATATGTTGATAGTGCTGCAAGGTTTCTAAACGACCTTTTAAACTGCCTATTTCGATGCGTAGCATGGTGAGCTGATGCTCTAATTCATTACTTTCTAACTCATCGGACGCCAAATTGGAGCGAGTGCGGTCTAAATTGCTTTGTAAAGATTGAATGCTGGCAGACAACTCACGGCGGCGCTGAGATTGCCAAAAAATAATCACCACCAAAACAATAATGATTGCACCCAATATATACAGCATATAACTTCTCCCACCGCATTGGTCTGCCATATTTTAAAAAGTCATCTTCAGTTTTAAAAACGCTTTCTAACCCGCTTTGATAGCCCACCACACTCAAAAACACAAAATTTTAAAACAGCGAGTTATTCATTTCCTTCATTTATGCCAAGGCAAATGAATAACGACAGCTCTAAGGATACGTTAGCGAGTTAGCGGCACGAAGACTATCCCAATTTTTGAGTATTTTCACAAAAAAATTGAAAAATATGCGCCTGTTAGAAAAATTGAATCCCAAAATCTCTAAAAAGGAAGCTGTGCTCGAATTGCAACAGGAACTTGGCTTAAAGGTTGCGTGAAAGCCAAATAACTGGCATGCAGCGCCATCCGACCTAAAGTACTTTTTTTCGGTTCAGGATGATATAACTTATCGCCTGTAATGGGATGTCCAATATATTGCATGTGTACCCGTAACTGATGCGAACGCCCTGTGATTGGGGTGAGCAAAACACGGGTAATATCTTCAACCGCACAATATTCCAAAGCTTGATACAGCGTTTGCGCAGGCTTGCCTAAATCGAAATGCACAATTTGGCGTGGACGGTTTTCCCAGTCAGTAATTAAAGGCACATCGACACTGCCCTCACCTTCAAGTTTGCCTTGAATTAAAGCAATGTAGTTTTTTTCTACTGTTCGTGCCTGAAACATTTTACTCAATGCGACTTCTGCATCACGATGCTTGGCAAACATGAGAATACCTGAGGTGGCCATGTCTAAACGATGGGCAATTTTTGCCTGAGGATAATTTGCGAGCACTCTTAAATATGCGCTGTCTTGATGTTGAGGCAAACGTCCAGGCACAGACAATAAACCTGCTGGCTTATCAATCACCAATAAGTCGTCATCTTCATAGACAATCACTAAAGGTTCTTGTGGAGGTGCATAAATAAAGTTGTCGTTTAAAGCCATGAACATACAGCATGCAAAGCGGTGCGGGCAAAATATCAAGCACAGCCCAAACTGTCAATTCAGTCGGGCGATGTACTTTTTAGTGTAAAGATTTAGATTTTAAATTGGCTGAGTCTGCCAAGCTTAATCTGTCAAACTTAGTCTGCGAAACTTAGTCTGCTAAATAGTATTCCACCGTAGACACCACACGTACTTTTTTCAAATATGGCGTGTTGCTGTCACGGTCTTCAATACTAAATACGCCCTGATTGGCCGATTTAATTTTGCCTAAACGACTGTCAGAATCTGCAGCAAATTTTTCTGCAACACTGCGGGCATTTTGTGTGGCTTGCTCAATCATGGCAGGTTTAATGTCATTTAGTTGTGTATATAAATATTCGGTACGTTGCCCGTAATCTTCACCACCAAAGGCAATTCCATTTTTGCCTAAATCGACCAAACGGCTTTGTGCGCTGCGCACTTTATCAATATTTTTGGTATAGACCGTAATGGTTTGATGTGCGGTATAACGCAAAGCAACATTGCCATCGCCACCATATTGCTGGGCGTATTTATCGGTAATTACAGGAGCAGCAATGGTGATTTCTTCAGGACTAAAACCTTCATTTTTTAAAAAGTTTTGAATCTGGGATGTTTGGCTTTGCATGGTGTCGTACAGCGCGGCCAAGTCTTGACTGGCGGTACTAAAACGAATTGGCCACACCGCGACATTGGCTTTTACTTCACGTTCAGACAAACCTTTGACTGAAACCACACGCTCATATTGTTTAATTTTGAGTGCGCTATTGCCCAATATCCAACCTGCGAGCACCATTCCCAAACAAATTAGACCGCCTAAAATCAATGCAGGTTTAAATTGATTCATGTTTGCCAACTCCTCAAATTGCGGGCTTTTCGCCTCTATTTCAATGACCGTGTGTTTTTAATGTACTGTCTAAAGTGGTTGTTTCTATGCTTTTCGATGCTTGTTTATAGAGTTTTAAATTAAGGTCGCATCATATACAGCGCAATGAGTGGCGCAATATTCAATAGCAATACCCCAATTTTATAGACTGCCATGCCGCCATAATGAATGGCATCAAAACTTGCATCTGACAATTTGAACCATCTGCCATGTAACTGTCGCAGCCAGTCATGCGCGAAAATCACCACCACAAACCACAGCATTAAAATGGCATAGTTAATCAGTGCGCAGGTCAGTAATAAACGACACCAAAAATCGTAATCAACACTCATATCACACCTAATTAGATGTAGATGATTATTGCAAATTAACAGATTTGAATGAAAAATTTGATGGGAGTTTTGTAGCAGAAAGATGGTTTAAAATTCATTTAAGCTTTTATTTTGTCTGGATTTTATTGTCTTGATCTTGTTTTGTTTTTTATATTTTTAACAATATTCTTTAGGGTGTTAGGGAAAACAACTGTGGTTTACTTCAACTATCATGCTGGATAAGCCATGATCTTATAGCCTATAAACTTCTGGTTTATAGCGTCCTAAGCCGAATCGAGACCTTTTGGGTAAGTACTACACGCACGTTGTACGCAACTGGTAGCAATCTACTCTTTTCGATCCCCATCACACCCTTGAGATATATAGTAGTGATTTGAGGATGGGATTGTTTCCCCGTAATGATTTTATTTTGATTAATTTTTAAAATTTTTATCACTTTTTAAGTCATATTTTAAAAAATTTTCCAAATAGACATTTTTTATGCACTTAAATCATCAAATAAAGCTCAAATATTAAATTTATTACCACACTTATTTTTAAAATATTTTCAAACTGACCACAAACCTATGTGGAGGATTCAACAACTTTCTTTTTTCCTCGAATCCAGCGAATTGCCCAAATTAAGGTCAGGAGCACCACAAAAACCACCAATACAGGCACAATGAAGGACAACACTGAAAGTACGGCAGCCCCAATCCACTCTCCTGTAGAAATCACAGGATTTGCAACACCGCCTGTGGTTGCGGTTGATACACCACGTGCCGCAACTGTACTCATTTGCACCACACCTGCTGTTCCACCACCGACAATAATGGCAGAAGCCCAACTGGCAAATTGCGACATTTCGCCACTGCTTACAGCCATTGTGGTGAGTGTACCTGCAATCATGGCGGCAGGCGTTGCAACGGTATCGAGTAAGTTATCAACCCACGGTACATAATACGCAGCAATTTCACTGATTGTTGCCACGGTCAAAGCCAGACAAACAGCAGGCATCGCCAACCATTCAAAACCTTTTAAGGGTTCAAACCAACCCATGAGCGCGGCAACACTCATAACCAATATAGGTACGAAAACCCGAAAACCACTGGCAGCACTTAGCCCAATGCCGACACATAAACCGAGTATTGTTTCCATGTTGTACCTCATTGCCTTGGGTTTTCTATGGGTAAAATAGCAAAAAGCCCCATCGGGTGATAGGGCTTTAGATTAAAAACAGGATCAGCTGTTTTAAGTCGTGTAGCTTAGGCAACCTTGTTGTTATATTCGGTGCCATGGCATTTGGTACACGGTGGTAGACGGTCTGTACCAATTTCTAAGTAAACGCGATGCCCGCATTGGACACAAAAATAGAAGCCTGTTCCTGGTTTATCACCTGCAGTTACCATCTTTGTTCTCCGTGTGGTTTAGAAATGGTCAATCCAGTATATCTATTCTGTGATGATTGTCTATTGTCCATTTTGACAGGTGATGATGGCAGTTGGGCAAAGGATGATTTTTATAAAAAATCTAACTCACTTACAAAGGATTAGATACCCAGTTTTCGACTTTTAATCCATCGACACGAGTAAATTCTTTTTCGTTATTGGTGACCATGACCCAATGATTTGCACGTGCATGTGCTGCTAACCATAAGTCATTTGCGCCAATGATCTGCCCCTTAGATGCAAGGTTCTGGCGTATTTCTGCATAATGGTGTGCAACATTTTCATCCAATTCAACCACTTGAATCATTGATGTTAATTCATCTATGACTTTTAAAGCCTTTTCTTTATGTTGACTTTTTTCTGCACCAAAACGTAATTCTCCCAACGTAATGACAGAAATTAATATATTTCGATGCGGAAGATGTTTTTCAAAATGCTGACGCACAATTTCAGGTCGGTATTTAATAATGTAAATACAAATATTTGTATCTAATAAATATTGTACTTGCATTAGAACATTTCCCGTTCTTGAGGCGGCAGATCTTCTCTTTCATCTGCATAAAAGTCATTTGGCATTTGGGATAACGCTTTAAATAACCGATCTACTGTGACGGGTTTTTCACGGAGAATGACTTCATCACCACGACGAAAAATTTCAACTTCTTTGCCTTCAAAGCGAAATTCTTTAGGCAATCGAATGGCTTGACTTCGTCCTGTCATAAAAACTTTTGCGGTAGTCATTGGGCTACTCCATCGTTTTTAATACATACCTTATGATAGGTATTTATTGAATGTTTTTCAACCAACGAAACTTCCATTTTTAAATTTTATTGTTTTTGATAACTGCTGATTTTTTGAATGAATGATACTTTTTAGAAAATTAAGTTAGGTTTACAAAGAATTTGCTGTTTAATTCACAATATATTCATCTTCCAGAAAAAAAGACCTCACTTAATCATGAGGTCTTTTCTCAACAATAATCATTCTCTAACACTTCTTTAAAGAATAAAAATTAAAGAAGATTCTTAAAACATCATCAAGCCACATTCCCTTCCAAGAAGTCCTGCGCAAAGCGTTGCAATACACCGCCCGCTTCATACACAGATACTTCTTCTTCGGTATCTAAACGACAAGTTACAGGCACTTCAATCGTTTGGTTTTTACCATCATCCGTTGAACGCTCAATCACCAAAGTCAAAGTTGAACCTGGCGCAATATTACCAATCACGCTATAAAGTTCCGTACCATCCAAACCTAAAGTTTTACGGTTTACACCCGCTTTAAACTCAAGTGGCAATACGCCCATACCCACCAAGTTGGTACGGTGAATACGCTCAAAACCTTCAGCTACAATTGCTTCCACACCCGCAAGACGCACACCTTTTGCAGCCCAGTCACGGCTTGAACCCTGACCATAATCTGCACCCGCAATAATAATTAACGGCTGCTTACGGTTCATATAAGTTTCAATCGCTTCCCACATACGCATTACTTCGCCTTCAGGCTCAACACGCGCTTTAGAACCTTGCTTAATTGTGCCGTCTGAACGCACCACCATTTCATTAAACAATTTCGGATTCGCCAAAGTTGCACGTTGTGCAGTCAGGTGATCACCGCGATGCGTTGCATAAGAGTTGAAATCTTCTTCTGGCAAGCCCATTTTTGCCAAATACTCCCCTGCTGCCGAGTCTAAAATAATCGCATTCGATGGAGATAAATGGTCTGTGGTGATGTTATCGCCCAAAATTGCCAACGGACGCATATTGGCTAAAGTACGTGGCGCAGCCAATGCGCCTTCCCAATATGGTGGACGGCGGATATAAGTACTTTGTGGACGCCAGTCGTAGAGCGGACTTTCAGATTTTTCTGACTCGCCCAAATCGAACATTGGAATATACACTTGGCGGAATTGTTCAGGTTTAACCGATTCTTTCACCAAGGCATCAATTTCAGCATCAGATGGCCAAATATCTTTCAGATAAATTGGGTTGCCATTTTGATCTGTGCCCAAAGCATCTTTTTCGATGTCAAAACGAATCGTTCCTGCAATCGCATAAGCCACAACCAACGGTGGCGATGCCAAAAATGCTTGTTTCGCATACGGATGGATACGACCATCAAAGTTACGGTTGCCCGACAGCACCGCAGTCGCATACAAGTCACGGTCAATGATTTCTTGTTGAATCGCTGGGTCTAATGCGCCCGACATACCGTTACAGGTGGTACATGCATAAGCCACAATACCAAAACCAAGTTTTTCTAAGTCTTTCAGTACGCCTGCTTCTTCCAAATACAATGCAGCCGCTTTAGAACCTGGTGCAAATGATGATTTCACCCAAGGTTTGCGTACTAAACCTAACTCATTGGCTTTACGTGCCAACAAACCTGCTGCTACAGTATTACGCGGGTTTGAGGTATTGGTACAAGAAGTAATCGCAGCGATGATGATGGCACCATCTGGCATTAAACCATCGGTACGGTTTTCAACCACACCTGCAATGCCTTTTTCTTTTAGGTCTGCAGTTGAAACACGTGCATGCGGATTCGATGGGCCTGCAATATTACGAGTTACCGTTGAAAGATCAAAACGTAATACACGTGGATATTCAGCCTGAGTCATTTCAGATGCCCAAAGACCAATTTCTTTGGCATAAGTTTCAACCAGTTTGATCTGATCTGCTTCACGACCTGTTAAGGTTAAATAGTCAATGGTGTTTTGGTCGATGTAGAACATGGCAGCAGTTGCACCATATTCAGGTGTCATGTTAGAAATCGTGGCACGATCCCCGACCGACATGCTATCTGCACCTTCACCAAAGAATTCCAAATACGCACCGACCACACGCTCTTTACGCAAGAACTCAGTTAAAGCCAATACGATGTCGGTTGCCGTAATACCCGCCTGACGCTGACCAACCAACTCAACACCAATAATATCTGGCAGACGCATCCAAGAAGCACGACCCAACATTACGTTTTCAGCTTCAAGACCGCCCACACCCACAGAAATGACACCCAAAGCATCGGTATGTGGTGTATGTGAATCTGTACCCACACAAGTATCTGGGAATGCAATGCCTTCACGGTTTTGAATGACTGGAGACATTTTTTCCAGATTAATCTGGTGCATGATGCCGTTGCCCGCAGGAATCACATCAACATTTTCAAATGCAGTTTTCGTCCATTCAATAAAGTGGAAACGGTCTTCATTACGACGATCTTCCACTTCACGGTTTTTACGGAAAGCATCTGGGTCAAAACCGCCATATTCCACAGCTAAAGAGTGATCGACAATTAACTGGGTAGGTACGACAGGATTCACTTTAGAAGGATCGCCACCTTGATCGGCAATTGCATCACGTAAACCTGCTAAGTCAACGAGCGCAGTTTGCCCCAAGATGTCGTGACATACCACACGCGCTGGATACCACGGAAAATCATGCTCTTGTTTACGCTCAATCAATTGTTTTAAAGATTGTTCTAAAATTGCAGGATCACAACGGCGCACTAACTGTTCTGCAAGTACTTTTGAGGTATAAGGAAGTTTGGCATAAGCGCCTGGCTGGATATCTTCAACGGCTTGTCGCACGTCATAAAAATCGAGCTGAGTGCCTTGCAGTGGTTTGCGGTAGTTGTTATTCATCTGGTATTCGCCCTTACTCTATTGTTCTCAACATCTTATGGGATGATTGTTTCCACCCGTCGAAAGCATTGTACGCTGCCAAAAACCCATTTCCCAAATCCTATATATTTCATACACTTAAATATAAAAACAGGGGTTTTTGAAACATTTAATTACATTTTGAGTAAAATTCTTGCCCTAAAAATGCTTTTTTTTGAAAAATAGCGCAAAATTGACCTCATTCTTTAGTCTTAGATTTCAATGTGAAAGGTTATTCATGCGCGATTTAGCTTTCAGTGCTTTAAGTTTAAACGGTGTCGATGCACAAAAATTCCTGCAAGGTCAGGTAACAGTCAATGTCGAAACATTAGCTGAAAATACAACCTGTTATACCGCAATTTGCAGTTTAAAAGGACGCGTTCAGTTTGGCTTCTGGCTTAAAAAAATCTCGTCCGAATGTTTTGAAATCATCAGCACAGCCGACCAAGCCGAAGATTTAGCCAAACACATTAAAAAGTTTGGTGCATTTTCAAAAATGCAGCTTGAAACCATCGGTACGGTTTACCCAACCATTCAGGGCAATCAAACTGAATTTTCAGCTGAAGTGACTGATTTAAACGCATGGCAACTACAAGCGATTGAAACAGGTCAGGCATGGATTCAAGCCTCAACAGCAGAAGTGTTTCAACCGCAGGAATTGCGTTTGCATCAACGAGATGGCGTGCATTATGACAAAGGCTGTTATTTGGGTCAGGAAGTCGTGGCACGTTTATGGTTTAAAGCCAAACCAAAACACTGGTTGCATTTAATTCAGGGTTCAGGCGAAGCCCCTGCACCTGCCGCCAAACTGAATAATGATGTGGAAGTGGTGAATAGCATAGCGACTGCAGAAGGTTTTAAAGCGTTGGTGGTTGCCAAACCAAGTGCTTTGGAAGAGTTAGCTGTACAAGTATTGGCTTTGCCTGAACATTTGAATGGCGATGTTGCACGTCCGCAATAAAATAGATTCCACCCGCTCAGGTTAAGGGAGTCGCAAGATTCCCTTCAAATGACAATGAAAAAGCATTCGTACACATTTTTTATATTTACATTCACACTTTTCAACTTATGATGAATGCACCACTGTAAAAACAAAACGCACATCAACGGAATGATGTGTAAAAGAGAACAAGGTACAACTCAAATGATGAAAAAACTACTCATTGCGGGTGCAATCGCCCTATCTAGCAGCATCAGTATGGCAAATAGCAACATTCCAACTGATCCTGCTTTTGCCAAAATTGAACAATTAATTCAAGCCAACAAGGTTAAAGATGCCTATCAGGAATTAGAAAAGCTTGCCAAAACAGGCAATGCGCAAGCCATGTATAACTTAGGCTATTTGACACAAACTGGACAAGGCACAGCAAAAAATGAAAAGAAAGCCATTCAGTTGTATGAGCAATCTGCCCAAAAAGGCTACCCAGTTGCGAGTTATGTTTTAGGCAAAAACTATCTTACTGGCGCACTGGGTTTAAAACAGGATGCTGCTAAAGCCAAACAATATTTACAGACGGCATCCAATCAGGGTTTTAATGATGCCACAGTCGATTTAGCCGTTTTATATTTCTCGGAAAATACGGCAGCATCTGACCAAAAAGGTTTAAAACTATTACAACCTTTAATTGCCAAAGATCATTATCAAGCCATACATGCAAAAGCCTTGTACGAAATTAGCACAGGCTTTAAAAACAAAGATGAAGCACCAATTAAGCAAGGGCTGCAAAGCATTCAAAACTTGGCGCAAAAGGGTTATATTCCTGCACTCATGGCAGTGGGCAATATGTTTGTGAATGGCAATATCGTGCCGCAAAACTTGCCTGAAGCGAAAAAGATTTTTGCCTCACTGGCACAGGAAAATGTAGCGCAAGCCAAAGAATCATTGGCTGTGGTTGAAAAAATGATGGCAGATCAAGCCAAAGCTTCCAACAAGGCAACCGCTAAGAAAAGTTAAGATAGTTTCTTTATAAAGGCTATTAATCAGAGAAATTTTAAAAAAAGTCTGTATCAGCATGGTACAGACTTTTTTATGATTTGAGCACTTCGATACCGTTGCTATAAATACTTACCCGATTGTGTCAATAAAATCGCCACCATCACAAAACCAAAAACTGTACTCAACACCAAGGGGGCTAAGGCTTTTTCATGTAAACCATAGTGCTGCCCGAAAATACCAAAGGCAATTGGCATTGGTAAAGCCGCAAGCAAAGTCCCGACAAATAGCATTTCTCGGTTCACATCTAATGCCCATAAAATTCCAAAAATCGTGAGTGGCATCAGCAATACTTTGAATGCAACCAAAACAATACTTTGCAAATTCACCGACTTGATTTGCATGCCGACCAAACTTCCACCAATCACAAATAAAGCCAAAGGTGAAGCAGTTTTGCCCAACATTTCCAGCACTTGTGCAATAGCTTGCGGCAGTTTGAAATTCAACAATACGCACAGCATACCCAATAAAATAGATAAAATTACTGGATTTTTCAGTAAGCGCTGCACAGTTTCGGCATACACCTGCCAACCTGATTTCGCTGAAGATTGTAGCCCTCGTTCTGCCAAAATCAGCATCAATGCCACAATAATTAAATTTTCGACAATTAAAGTTAAAGACAAATAAATTGCCGATTGACTGCCAATCAACAAAGTCAAAATAGCAGTGCCAATAAACCCTGTATTTGACATTGATGCACCCATTGCCAAGACACTGGCATGGGTTAAGTTTGAATTAAAATAATGCCGATACAGTAAAAAGGCAAAGATAAACAGCAGAATAGAACCGCTACCGTAACCTAAAAAATAAGCGGGATGCCAGATTTCTGACAAACTTTTACTGGCCAATGCCTGCAATAGAAATGCAGGCAACGCCACTTTCATGACAAATTGACCTAGAAACTGAATCGCACTGGTCTCAATAAATTGGCTTCTGACGGCAAAATATCCCAACAGTACTACGGTACAAATGGGAAATAAAATACTCAGTAACACCCTGACATCCTTTTTCAGTGTTGCCCATGATCGACATGGTTTTACTGATTTAGCTTACACCGAATCTCCCTATAAAGCACGGCAAAATAGTGTAAGTTTCACTTATTTTAAGCAGATAAAATATTAGGATTCCACTTCCGTATCTGTGGATTTAAACGGCGCAAATAAAGTACGGAACCCATGCGGCTGACAGCGCAAATATTGCGGGGCAATCTCAATTTTTTCACCCAATTCTGCCGCAGCATGCCATGGCCAACGAGGGTCATATAAAATCGCACGTGCGATCGCAATCGCATCGGCCTGTTCATATTGCAAAATACCTTCTGCCTGCATCGCTTCGGTAATCAAACCCACCGCAATTACAGGAATTTTTACAGCTTGCTTAATGGCATGTGCAAATGGTGTTTGATAACCCGCATGTAAATCAATTTTTTGATCGACATGCAAACCACCGCTCGACACGTGAATATAAGCCGCACCTAAATGCTCCAGTGCTTTTGCCAAACCTACTGAAGATTCCACATTCCAACCCTCTGCATCATCCATCCAGTCTGTTGCAGAAATTCGCACCCCAATTGGATAGCCTTGTGGAACAGCATTTTGAATGGCTTGAAATACTTCCAATGTAAGGCGAATCCGATTTTCCAAACTGCCGCCATATTCATCTTGGCGGTGATTAGACAATGGCGACATAAATTGATGCAATAAATAGCCATGTGCGGCATGAATTTCGATTAAGTCAAAACCTGCATCCACTGCTCGCACTGCGGCGCTGGCAAAGTCTGCAATCACCTGTTGAATTTCATCTTGCGTTAAAGCATGCGGTGGATGTTCGTGCGATTGAAATGGCAACTCACTGGCCGATACCGTCTGCCAGCCATGTTCTTCATTCGGTGCAAACTGTCCTTTGCCCTGCCACGGTTTATCGGTTGAAGCTTTACGACCCGCATGTGCCAACTGCACAGCAAATGGCATAGGCGATAAACTTTTAACTTTATGCAATAGTGCTTTCATCTGCGCACGCTGAATGTCATTCCATAAGCCTAAATCTGCATAACTAATACGTCCTTCTGCCTGCACTGCCGTGGCTTCTACTATACACATCCCTGCGCCGGACAAGGCATAATTGGCCCATTGCTGCTCATGCCAATAGCTCAATTCACCTTGTTCATTGGCAGAATATTGACACATCGGAGCGATAACAATTTTGTTGGCAAGTTGCAGTGATCCAAATTGAATCGGCTGAAAAAGTAACGTCACGCTGCACGCCCTCATATTGTGCGATTACACTCAAAATGTAACCTGATCAAAGATAATTTGAAGTTAATTCATCCATGCCAACATTGTTGTTTAAAGCAATCATCCACTTTAAAGCAGACTACATTTTTAAGATGGCGGGATGAATCTATTTTCTGAAAATTTGAATTAAAACTAACTCAAATGATGCAAGATACTCAACATAAAAAGTATTTTATTTATAACGTGTTGTATCATTTTTGCAAAGACAGCATTTTACTGCACACAGAATAATTTTGCGGTACTTGTCAATGACTTGTATTCTGCCAATCATCCCCTATATTAAGTGCATCAGTTTTAATGCTTCCGCCCAATTGCCTTATTCTTTGATCAAAAGCGTCCCATGCCTGAATTACCCGAAGTTGAAACCACTAAAACCAGTTTATTGCCCCTGCTTGAACAAAAAGTTATCAATGTAGAAGTGCGTCAAGCCAGTTTACGCTGGCCCATTCCAGATGACTTGCTCAAACTTAAAGGGCAAAAACTGCTGCAATTGACCCGCAGATCCAAATACATTTTGGCGCAGTTTGAACAAGACAGTATGTTGTGGCATTTGGGTATGTCAGGCAGTTTTCGTCTTTGCGATGCACATGAAGATTTACGCAAACACGACCATCTGATTATTCAATTTGAAGATATGCAATTGCGCTACCACGACCCACGTCGTTTTGGTTGTATTTTATGGCTAGATGAAAGCTCGCAACAGAAACTGATTGATCCACTTGGCCCTGAGCCTTTAAGTGACGCTTTTAACCCCGACTATCTTGCACAGAAGCTCAAAAACAAAAATGTTGGCATCAAAGTTGCAATTATGGATAACCATGTCGTGGTGGGTGTGGGCAATATTTATGCCACGGAAAGTCTGTTTAATTTAGGTATTCACCCTGCACAACCTGCATCATCACTCAGTTTGAAACAGATTGAAAAACTAGTGCTCGAAATCAAACGCATTTTAAAACAAGCGATTGATTTAGGCGGTTCGACCTTACGTGATTACAGCAATGCGATGGGCGAAAATGGCTATTTCCAACAAACCTTGTTGGCGTATGGACGTGCAGGTGAAATGTGTGTGAACTGTGAAACCACACTAGAAAATTTAAAACTGGGCCAACGTGCCTCGGTATTTTGTCCTGAATGTCAGCCTTTGAAAAAAGTACCTACCGCGACCAAAGCTGCAACAAGCAAACGAGGTAAATCAATATGAGAACCGCAATTGTGCGTCATATCTTAGTGAAAGATAAAGAAACCTGTGAGCAACTGAAAAAGCGGATTCAATCAGGTGCTGATTTTGCCAAAATTGCCAAACAATTTTCGACCTGCCCTTCTGGTAAAAAAGGGGGTGAATTGGGTGAGGTCAAAAAAGGACAACTGGTACCTGTGATTGATAAGTTGGTGTTTACCGCAGCAGAGCGCGTACTACATGGTCCTGTGAAAAGCCAGTTTGGTTTTCATTTGGTAGAAATCAAGTTTCGGATGTGATTTATAATTTCCAAAGTTCCCCCTCCTTTCAGGATATGAGATACCGTCTTGGTAGTCAATCAGGTTTTGAGATTATTCGACCAATAAATAATCTCTTTGATAGGCAGTCTGATGTTTTAAAACGCCATAACACAGATGTATAAGCTTGCGCATTGCAGCACCT
>NZ_JBWKMK010000134.1:0-37106 GCF_056431365.1 Acinetobacter seohaensis | reverse complement strand
TTCGCAAGAGATGCGATGGATGTCTGGTGATTTGTAGTCATAAATTTTAGTACCCACTTGTTTTTAAGTGGGGACTAAATTAAGGCTTATAGGATGAATTCATAAGGTGTGTTCAGCGGACGCTTACTCCTTAATTTGGTCCCCACTTAAAATAAGTGGAGACTTAATTCATGACTACAAATACTCATACATGGGACGTAAGAGCTAGCTGTTTGCAGGATCACTGTACAGTGGTCAACGAGCTGTGAACACATGATGCTTACAGTCAGCGAAACTGAATGGACTGGATCCGTATGCCTATATGAGTGATTTATTCAGTATTGATGATGCAAAATGACTTTATTGCACCAAAAATCAACGTGACTGAACTGGATGAAGGTGCAAAACCATTTGATATCGTGCTTGAAAATGTGACATAAAATTGAATACTATGATGAGTAACAGTTTCGGTTTTGGCGGTGTAAATGCATGTCTTGTTTTCAAAAAATTGAGAAGGCTAAGCTAAGAATTGTTGATCATTCGGCAACGGATGATCAACTTCTGCCACACTGCCCTTAAAAGGGTGAATAGATGGATGCTCCTTCTGATGCTTTCTTGTGGGTAAAAGCATTACATATTATTGCTGTAGTTTGCTGGTTCGCCGCTTTGTTCTACTTGCCACGTTTATATGTTTATCATGCGATGAGTGAAGATGCCACGAGTCATCAGCGTTTCCAGATTATGGAACGAAAGTTGTACCGCGGCATCATGTGGCCGTCAATGCTTGCCACTCTCATCACAGCGCATTTTTTAGTGGATTGGGGTGATGCAACTCGGCATTACCATGAAGCACTCTGGTTTTACCTGAAAGTTGGATTAGTGGGCTTACTGGTGATTTACCATTTTGTTTGTGGTTATTATCGTAAAAAACTGATGGAAAACCCGCATTACAAATCACATAAGTTTTGGCGTTTCTTTAATGAAATGCCAACGATTATTTTACTCGCAGTAGTGATTTTAGTAGTGGTTAAACCGCAGTTTTAATCCAGTTGATTTAAAAGTACATTCTCTCTATTAAATGAGGAATTTAAAACCTCCTCAAAAATAGAATCCCTCCATCTACAAAGCAGTGCTTTTCACCTTCATAAAAGGCAGGAGTAATTTATATCTAATGCTTTATATGATTAATGGCACTGTTGCAAATAGGGATCTGAGTCGATGATGTTCCCTTTAAAAAGTGCTTAGAGACCAAAAATTCTATTCACTAGATATACTTAACCCTGATGCTGACCATAAGAGAATGACGAAGCTTGTCCTTTATGTAGTGCACGCATGACTTCATTACCTTTAATTGTGGCATAAGGCGTCTTCATAGATTTGAATCCTAACGTGGCCCTAATGATCCGGTTTAGCTTGCCATGATCACATTCGATCACGTTATTTTTGTACTTAATCTGCCTGTGCTCAAGGTCTGGTGGACATTTTACTTCCCGTTTTAACCGTGATAAATCACCTCCATATGTGGGTGCTTTATCCGTGTTGATCACTTGTGGAATTTTCCACTTCTTCACATTATTTAAATTTTTTAAGAAAACAATAGGCTGATTTGGTATTACGTCTAGAAGAAAGATAAAAATCAATGGTATAGCCACGTTGATCGACTGCACGATACAGATAAGACCATCGTCCATTCACTTTTATATAAGTTTCATCAATATGCCATGAGCTCAGATCTGTAGGATTACGCCAATACCAGCGTAAGCATTTTTCTATTTCAGGAGCATAACGTTGAACCCAACTGGAAATAGCAGTGTGATCAACATTCACACCACGTTCGGCAAGCATTTCCTAAAGTTCACGATAGCTAATGCCATATTTACAATACCAGCGTACAGCCCAAAGAATGATCTCGCCCTGAAAATGCCGACCATGGAAGGGGTTCATATGCTGAACCTTTAGCTAAAAAACTATTTAGCTTACCATCAGCGGCTATTTGCAACAGTGCCTATGCCTATCTGAGCGATGTATTGAAAAGACTGCCGACACAGAAAATGAGCCAGATTGAAGAATTACTACCGCATAAGTGGAAGCCTTCCTGACTCAAGTAACTTTCACTGAAATCTTACACACACTATTGAATTTTATTAATTTTTTATAAAATATGCAGTACTAGACACGATAATACCCTCCAACCATTTCAATAAAAAGGAGAAAAGAAGCTTAAACAAGATACAATGTTATAACAAAAGGTTTATGGTTAATCATTAATTTCTATAATTTAATAAAATATCAAGCAACTCCACCTAAAAAAGGCGATAAAATGAAAAAATTAGTACAAGCCAGTTTTTTCACCTTCTCAACAGCAATTTTTATCTCACCAGTCATAGCTGCGCCTCAAGAGCGTTTACATAACAATTCATATAATCAAGCATATATGCATTCTCCTGCTGCAAATCAGAGCCAACAGCAGATGCAACAACGCCATCAGCAACAGATGCAGCAAGAAACTCAACAGCAAATGCCACAGCGTAATCAACAAGAGATTCGACAAGAAGTTCAGCAACGTCATCGTGAGATCGTACAGAATCAGATATTGAAACCATCCCGCGACTGGAAACCAGGACAAGCTTTACCATCCCGCTACTATGGTCAAGGCTATAGATTCGATTATAGAATGAATAAGAAACTTAGCAAACCTGAGAAAAATCAACAATGGATTCGTGTACATGGCGATTACATCCTGATTAATACAGTTAACCATCGTATTTTAAAAGTAGTTCCAGATTGATGCATTTAATCTGTTCACAAAAATAAGGGTTAATAACTACTAATTGAAATATATGCATTTCTATACTGATATTATCGTTATGAGTAGATTAGGGCCTGTCATCAATTAGCTTGAGAAAATCTAATCTGTCCTCATTATTTTTTCATGACTAAACGCTATGCATTAAGAGATGATCAGTGGGAACAGATTAAGGATCTGTTGCCCAGACGAGCGAGTACTGTTGGAGTAACTGCCAAAGACAACAGGCTATTTGTTAAAGCAGTATTGTATCGGTATCGTTCAGGTATTCCGTGGCGAGATTTACCAGAACGCTTTGGGGATTTTAGAGTCGTGCATACTCGCTTTAGCCGTTGGGCTAAAGCAGGCGTATGGCAGAAAGTTTTTGAAGTGCTGGCAAGGAATAGTGATAATGAATATGCCATGCTGGATTCAACCATTGTGCGCGCTCATCAACACAGTGCCGGAAAAAAAAGAACAGGCGATTGGACGCAGTAAAGGTGGCTTAAGTACCAAAATTCATGCTCGTATTGATGCTTTAGGCAACCCAACAGGATTTTATCTCACTGCCGGGCAGGTTCATGACTTAAATGGCGCTGATGTGCTGCTGGACTTATCGTTAAGTCAGACTTGGCTCATGGATAAAGCCTACAATTCCAAGGATCGGTTGATTGATCCAATCCATAAGATCAATGGTCAGATTGTGATGCCGTCCAAAAGTAACGCGATTGATCAGCGTGATTATGACCAACATCTTTATAAGGCAAGACATCTGATCGAGAACTTCTTCGCCAAGCTCAAGCAGTATCGAGGTATTGCTACACGCTATGATAAATTGGCTCAAAATTTCCTGTCAGCGATCTACCTTGCCTCAATCATGATATGGCTTAATTGATGACATGCCCTAGTAAATATTAATATAGCAGCTAAAGTGTTAGGCGTTTCCATTCAAACTTTAAGACGTTGGAATGAAAGCGGTGTTTTAGTTGCTAAAAGAATCCCAAATAATCACAGACGTTATGATCTGATTAAAATCACGCCTGAACAAATACACAGCTTATGTAAGAGTTTCAAGTCATGATCAAAAAGACGACCTGGAACGACAAAAGCAAGTTTTGGAAATGTATTGTGCAAGGCACTGTTGCAAATAGGGACCTAAGTCGATGATATTCGCTTCAAAAAAGCTTAGAGACCGAAAACCCTGTTGATTAGATACACTTCACCCTGAGGCTGACCATAATAAAATTACGAAGCTTATCCTTTACGTAGTGCACGCATGACTTCAATACCTTTAATTGTGGCATAAGCCATCTTCATAGATTTGAATCCTAATGTGGCCCTGATGATCCCTTTAGCTTGCCATAATTACATTCGATCACGTTATTTTTGTACTTAGCCTGCCTGTGCTCAAGGTCTGGTGGACATTTTCTTTCCTGTTTCATGATGTCAGCCTTTTTAATCATAAAATGGCCACAATTACAGGTACTGGTTTGGGTGTAGAATGAAGTGCAGCATTACTTCTTATTGAGCAAGCTGCTAAAGTAATTGTTTCAGATATTAATCTTGGTGTAGTTAGAAAAGTTGCGGAAAAAATCAAAGGTGTTAGTAGTCAATATACCATTGATAGTTTATATACTTCGCAATAATTTATATATTTTAATAGATGATAAAAAAGACCACGTGAAAACATGGTCTTTTTCTATTTTAGTTAAGATTATCCAGTACAAATTGAGGTGACTTTATAAATAGTTTGATTAAAGCCTGTGCCGAACTTGATGGATGGCGAACACCTCTTTCCCAACTTTCTAGTGTCCTTGGAGAGATACCAAGTTTAGATGCTAGTTCTTGTTGAGAGATATTCATTTTTTTGCGTGCTCTAATAATTTCTTGAGCTAATGTTAAATTAACAATGAATGGAAAATCATAATTAATATTCACATGCTGCTGTTGAAGTAGATTCATAGGTGTATCCTCTTCTTTTTACATAGCTAATAAGAAAGCTGAAGCAGAAACCTAAAGCTCATAGCAATTGCTAATGAACTTAGTAAATCGACTAACCATAAAAAGATAAACCACTGAAATTGTGATAATTTCATTAATAACTCCTTTAATGGTAACCCTCATCGCCAACACTGACTTTATCCCTAAATACCCAATAAGCCATGATGGTGTAAATGATGATAATTGGGATCAAAATCAGTGCACCGATCAGCGCGAACAACTGACTATTGGCTGGTGCAGAAGCATCCCAAATCGTCACTGATGGAGGAATTACATAAGGGAATATGCTAATTAGAAAGCCTGTATATGCCAAAAATATCAGTGCCAATGTGTATAAGAAAGGCATTGATTCATGATGCTTTTGACAAGCTTTAATGGTAGTATCTTCAACTAATTAAATTTCAAAACAATAAATAATTGCCAATAAATTTAGACAGCAAAAGAAAAAGGAGGTGCTCGGCCTTGAGGAATAAGAAATAATTGCTTTAAAAGAAAGAAGATATGGAAATAAGCTTCTTTAAAAGCTAAAAAACGAACTTGAATTCTAACGAGAACTTCTTTAACACCGATGTCTGGTAGTGGAACGACATGTGCGTAAACAACACAGTACTGACATTGATGATTCGTATCGTGATGATGACTGTACGAAGTTTTTTGTTCTAGATGTGCATTATTAGGCTTTTCAGGTTCATGATTAGCTAAACTCAAGTCTCGATGAGAGTAATTATGCGAATGATCTGAGCTATGCAGATCATGAGAAGTATCTAATTGAAGTGCATGGACAATAGTTTCACAGACTGGAGAAATTTGATATTTCTCTGGGAGTAAAGGCTGTATAAAAACAGCAATCTGCAACAAGATTGCCCCAAAAGCTAGCAATCTACCTAAAACCATGATCACTTAGATGGTCTCAATTATCCAAGTAAGAATATTCGATTCTAGCAGAATTAATATTTATTAAAAGTATGTAGTATTAATTTAAGAGTTTTGATTTTAATTTAGCCTAATAATTTTTATAATAAAGTAAAAATAAAAAATATCTATATAAGTATTTGATTTTAATCTGAATTAATTCAGATTAAAATCGTGCATGATTAATTTTGCTTTTAAAAAATAATGATTAAAGTTCAGAAAGTAAAGTATATGGAAGAATTTTTCCTACATTGTAGGGATTTTATTTAAATATCTTTTACTAACCTGAATAGCGGATAAGCAATTGACTTGAAAAAGAGAAGGGCTAGAGTTGTACTAGCTCACCTTTTGCGTAGGTGTGGCGAGTATGTCAATTGTTCTGT
This sequence comes from Acinetobacter seohaensis, assembly GCF_056431365.1. Taxonomy (NCBI): domain Bacteria; kingdom Pseudomonadati; phylum Pseudomonadota; class Gammaproteobacteria; order Moraxellales; family Moraxellaceae; genus Acinetobacter; species Acinetobacter seohaensis. The sequence continues at coordinate 31,046 of NZ_JBWKMK010000134.1, read as the reverse complement.
GGGGTATCGCCGGGTAGCAATAAGGGCATCTGCGATATGTACTTTTTGCCTGGGCAATCTCTAAGGCATCTTTGATAATTTTTACTTCTACAGTTTTACGACCCAGCATTTGCTTAAGCCTCGAAAAAATTGAATTTTCAAATTTAATCAGATCTTAAGAACTTGATTTTACCCTGAGGGAAAATATTTTTGAGGGTAGATCAGTGAGTCAGCAAGTGAGTGTATTACGAAATAAAAAACTATTTATCAGTATTTGCACATTGGTCTTGGTGATTTTAGGAATTTGGTGGGGCAGCAGTTTACTACTAAATAAAAATAAAGCGGAAAAATCAAAGACACAAAATGTAGTCGCCAATGAAACAGAGACAATAGATGTGTCTGGTAATCAGATTTTAATTTCGCCCACACAGATTCAACAAGCAGGTATTCAATTACAAACTTTAGGACAAGCGACAAGAGATGTACAACTCGCCCTGACTTTGCAGGGGCAAGCGCAGTGGTCACCTCAAAGTAAAGTGGTCTTAACGAGTCCTGTAGCGGGTATAGTGCAACAGGTACTAGTGCAACCTTTAGCCGAAGTTGGTCTCCATAGTCCTGTACTGGCTATTCACAGTCCCGATTTAATTCAGATTCAAAATGAAATTTTACAAATTCGTGCACAACTGCAATTAGCCAGCCAAAATTTGGCACGTGAACGCAGTTTATATGCAGAAGGGATTATTGCTGAAAAACGTGTACAGGAAGCCCAGAATGTAGTGCAACGACTGAATATTGATCTGAATGCCAAGCAACGCATGTTGCAGTTTATGGGCGGAAGTAGCAGTCAGGGATTGAATCCCGTGGTGTATGTCAAAAGTCCAGCCAGAGGCAGTGTAGAAAGTTTACAGGTATCTGCAGGTCAGTATGTAGAAACCGGTGCAGTACTGGGCCAGTTGGTGAATAGTGATCTACCTTTGCAATTAATGCTGCAAGCCCCTTTAGCGGATAGCAAATATATCCAGATTGGCGATTTGGTCAAAGTTGAGGGGTGTGAAATTACCGGGCAGGTACAACAAATTGCACCAGCACTTTCAGGCAATACGCAATCTCAAAATGTTCTAGTCCAAATGCAGGCCAAGGATAACTGTTTAAAAGTACAACAGTTTGTTAAAGCGAATATTCAAAGCCATAACCCGACAACAAAAACCGCATGGGTAATACCGAGTGCTGCCTTAACTTTAAAAGATAACAAGCACTTCATTTTTATCAAGAACCAAAATGGTTTCGTGGCAACGCCTGTGGAACTGGTGGGGGCGAACCAGCAGCAAAGTCATGTGATTGGAAATGCATTAAAACCTGGAATTCAAGTTGCTGTGCGGGGTGTCGAACGTCTAAAAGCCGTTTGGTCAGGTTTCGGTGCAGAGCAGGCACCACCTGCCAGCAGTAGCACTGCGGTGAATTGAGGTTAGGCACATGTTAAAACGTATTATTGCATTTTCACTGAGTCAACGAATCCTAATGCTGTTATTGGGTATGGCAATCAGTGTTGCGGGTTATTTGGCATTTACCAAATTGCCGATTGATGCCTTTCCCGATGTATCAAGCACACAGGTTCAAATTGTGATGAAATCTCCTGGCATGACGCCAGAAGAGGTGGAAAGCCGTATTGTGGTACCGATAGAACAGGAAATGTTGGGAATCCCTCATCAAACTGTACTACGTTCACAATCTAAATATGCTATTGCAATCATTACCCTGGATTTTGCAGAAGGGACAGATCCTTATTGGGCCCGACAACAGGTCAATGAGCGTTTGACTGGAGTCATGTCAGCTTTGCCTGGCAATGCCTCTGGCGGGATTGCGCCTATGACGACGCCATTAGGTGAATCTTTTATGTTCACTTTACATGGTCCTATGAGTGATATGGAAAAACGAACCTTGCTCGATCGGGTCGTCCGTCCACAGCTCAGAAAAATTGAAGGGGTAGCGGATGTCAATGTCCTGGGTGGTTTGGCACGTACCTTTGAAGTGACACCTAACCTGGATGCTCTGGCATCGAGAGGTCTATCTCTTGATCAGTTAAAACAAGCAATTGAATTAAATAATGCAAGTGACGGTGCGGGGCGTCTGAATGAAAATGGAGAATCATTACTGATTCGTAGCGATAGTCGTGTCACCAATTTACAAGAGCTGGGTGAGATTATTGTTTCCAATCATCAGGGGACGCTGGTGCAAGTGAAGGATGTCGCCGATGTTCATACCGGTGCCCTTACCCGTTACGGAGCGGTAACCGAAAATGGTCAGGGTGAAGCTGTTGAAGGGATTGTCCTCACCTTAAAAGGCGCCAATGCACGTCAGGTTGTGCAAAGTGTGCGTGAACATTTGCATGACATTGAGAAAAACTTACCCCCGGGCGTTACGATCAAGCCTTTTTATGACCGTGGTGAACTGGTGAATCGTGCCATTCATACCGTGAGTAAAACCTTGGTCGAGGCGATTGTATTGGTCCTGATTTTATTGCTGTTGTTTTTAGGCAATTTAAGAGCCGCTTTGGTGGTTGCCGCGATTTTACCTTTATCTGCGTTGAGTACTTTCTTAATGATGCGTCAGTTTGGATTAAGTGCCAACCTGATGTCATTGGGTGGTTTAACCATTGCCATTGGTTTGCTGGTCGATGCGGCGGTTGTGGTGGTTGAAAATATCGAAATGCAACTGGCAGATGCACACGAGTCCAAACACCGTTCGTTTTTACCCCCGCTGAATGTCATTTATCGCGCAGTTTGTGAGGTGGCGGTGCCGGTGACTGCAGGAATGATCATTATTATGCTGGTCTTCATTCCGTTAATGACGTTGCAAGGTCTGGAAGGGAAGCTTTTCTCTCCAGTGGCACTGACCATTGTCTTTGCATTGTCGAGCTCACTGATTTTTTCATTAACGATTATTCCGGTGCTGTGTTCCTATTTTTTAAAATCTCAAGCACATCACACGCCGTATATTGTTGCTAAGCTGGAACAGGCATATAGCAAGGTGTTAAATGCAAGTTTGGCCCATCCGAAACGTGTTTATGCTTTGGCCGGAGGTGCTTTGGTGGTTGCTGCACTCATTTTTCCACTCATTGGTAAGTCCTTTATGCCAACCATGGATGAAGGTGACACCATATTGCAGCTGGAAAAAATGCCATCGATCAGCCTGCAAAATTCGATTGCACTTGATCTGGACATTCAAAGAAGAATTCTAAAACAAGTTCCAGAAGTGGCCCGCATTGTGGCAAGAACCGGTTCGGATGAACTGGGCCTTGACCCTATGGGCTTAAATGAAACCGATAGCTTTGTCATTTTGAAACCGCAAGATCAGTGGCAGGGACAAAGTAAGGAGCAGATTTTAGCCAAAATTCGCCATGTATTGGCCGATGTTCCTGGGGTCAATCTCACCTTTAGTCAGCCGATTGAAATGCGGACTTCAGAAATGTTATCGGGTGTACGTGGAGATTTGGCCGTCAAAATTTTTGGTACCGATTTAGATCAGCTGAATCAGCTGTCTAAGCAAATCTCTACCGTTCTACAAGGGATCAAAGGCAGTGAAGATGTCATGACTTTGGAAAATTCTGGGGTGCAATATCAGGAATTACGTATTCGTCGTGATATGGCTGTCCGCAATCAGTTAGATAGTCAGAGCATACAGGCACAACTCAAAATGCTCATTGAAGGGCAGCAGATTAGTTCGATTATTGAACAGGGGCGACCAGTTCCATTGATGATGAAAGGTGATCCACGTCTGGGACAATCCAGTTTTGCCCTCGCGAACATGAATTTACCTGTTGCAAACTCAGCGGCTGTACCGTTGTCCTCTTTAGCAGAAATGGTCAAGACTGAAGGCGTCGTCAAAATTGACAGGGAAAATGCTTCAAGAATGTCCGTTGTCCGTGCCAATGTGCGTGACCGGGATCTGGTTGGTTTTGTCGAGGAAGCAAAACAGCAGGTTGCCCAGAAAGTTAAATTACCGGCCGGCTATTCATTGAAATGGGGTGGACAGTTTGAAAATCAACAACGTGCAGCAGCGCGTCTGATGCTGGTTGTCCCTGCAGCGTTGACCATGATTTTCTTCCTGCTCTTTACAACTTTAGGGTCTGTTCGTCAGGCAGTACTGGTTTTTGTGAATATTCCCTTTGCTTTAATTGGGGGAGTCGTAGCCTTAGCCATTACCGGTGAATATTTATCGGTACCTGCTTCTGTTGGGTTTATTGCATTAATGGGGATTGCCGTACTGAATGGTTTGGTGATGATCGGTTATTTTAACCAGCTCATTTCACGCGGCGTTGCAATTGAAGAAGTGGTTCGTGAGGGGGCGATGCGACGTTTACGTCCAGTAATGATGACTGCAAGTATCGCGGCTTTGGGTTTAATTCCCTTGCTCTTTACCACTGGGCCAGGTGCTGAAATTCAGCGTCCATTGGCGATCGTGGTGATTGGGGGATTAATTTCCTGCACCTTACTGACGCTGATTTTACTTCCTAACTTGTTCAAACAATTTGGTTTAGTGCGAGATACTCATGTCTGAAATGTGCCAACTCTCTATCAACATCTCCAGTGATATTGCGGAAGAATTAATGAGCCATTTATGGCTTATTCCCGAGATTGTGACAGGATGTACCTGTATCCCGGCACAAGGTTTCGGCAGCCGCCAACATTATCGCAACATTCAAGAAAAAATTCGGGGTGCAACTGAGCGTAATTTGATTCTGTTGATTTTACCCCTCGCAACTGTACCTTTAGTTTTAGCCCATATCCAAAAGAAATTTAAATCAAGTGACTGTTTCTATTGGGTATTACCAACCATAACATCGGGTTATGCTGGTCAAGGAGAAGTGAACGAATGAAACCAGAGATAGCGACTCAACCCCGTTTGCTGGGTAAAGCCTTACGTTTACTGGGCTTGGGCTGTTGTGTGATGATGACTTCTGTCGTATCCGCGGAACCCGCTTTGGATCAAGTCTTGCCGCAACTCGATGCGGTCAAACAGAGCTTGTTACAGCATCCAACTGTTCGATCGGCAGTTTCGGACCAGGACTATGCCAATTTTGCAGGACAGGGGCTAAAACTGGGCCATCCCTGGACCGTGCGTGCAGGCATGCAGCTTCGTAACAGCAACGCCCAGGATGGTCAAACAAAGTCCAATAGTTATGAGCCGAGCTTTGGTATTGAAAAGCAGATTCGTTTGCCTGGCAAATACGAGCTGGATCAGGATTTGGCACAACGAGGGATGAGTATTGCGGAATTAAAATATGAAGATGCCAAACATGAAGTTGCCAAAAATTTGCTAAATCAGTGGTTTGCATATATGCGCAGTGCTTTGCAATTGACGCGTTTAGAGGAACAGCAAGCAAGAATACAGCACTATATGCAAATGACCCAGCAGCGTATTCGTGCTGGAGATGCCCCACGACTGGAACTGATGCTACTTAGCAATGAATCGCGGCAAATCGAAGAGCAATATATGCAGGCTAAAACAGCTTACTATCAAGCACAGCAGTTATTGTCACGTGATTATCAGGGAAATATTCCAGAACACTGGAGCAGTGATGTCATCAAAATTCGACCACTCGAATATACACAGACTGAATGGATACAGCAGGTTTTGTCTGCCAACCATGAGCTTGAGCTGGTTAAAACACAGGCAGCACAGCAAGATGCATTAGTCAAAAGAGAGCAACTCAATCGGGTACCTAATCCTACGGTCGGAGTGGGCTATAGTCGTGAACAGTCTGGCGTTGAAAACTTGATGAGTGTGAGCGTTTCAATTCCACTCGCCAGTCGGCAAGTGCGTATAGCTTCTGGTATGGCCATGGCGGAAGCTCAAAAGGCCAATTTTGAGATCGGACGAGTAGAAAACCGTTTGCGTCAGGAAACGCAATACTGGTTTACGCAGATGGAGTCGGCAACTGTACGGAGTGAGCAGGCTCAACAGAATTTGGCACAGTTACAGCAACAACATGGATTGATGCAAAAAGCATATAAGCTTGGTGAATTGAGTTTAAATGAACTGTTACTTCATTCACAGCAACTGGTTGATGCGCGCGGTCGAATTGATCAAGCCAAAATTGATTATGCAGAAAGCTTGAGTTTACTATTGCTGAATTCGCATCAGTTATGGCCTTTACATGAGGATCATCAGGCAGAGTAAAATAGTAGAGTGCTGATATATCAATGCCTTGTATGATCATTATTCGGTTGGTGTTCTGTCTTTCTTGGGCCAGAGTACCTGCCGCTTTCACAGAAATAAATATAGGCTTATAAGTAGCAGAATGAGAAGGTAGCTCAGACGTGAGAATATTGTTAGTTGAAGACGATGCCTTACTGGCTAAGGCGACAGCACGGGGCTTAGATCATGAAAATTTTGTGGTCGATATCGCCACCACAGCAGAGCAAGCCTATCATTTTTTGGCGAGTTATGATTATCAGTTTATTTTGCTTGATTTAGGTTTGCCAGACCGGAATGGATTGGAAGTTTTAAAGTCACTGCGCCGTAAAAAGAATAAAGTAGGCGTTATTATTCTGACTGCTCAGGATAAAATTCAGGAGCGTATTTCAGGTTTGGATGCAGGAGCAGATGATTTTGTAGTTAAGCCATATGATTTGTATGAAGTCATTGCACGGATTCAAGCGGTATTGCGCCGTATTTCAGGTGAAGTGAGTGATTTGATTCAGATTGGCAATATTGCAGTTAATAAAGCGACCAAACAGGTACTGAGAGATCAAACTGAAGTTGAATTAACTCAGAAAGAATTTCACTTGCTGGAACTCTTTATTCTTAACCGTGGCCGGATTATTTCACGGGAGAGCATAGAAAACTCATTTTATGCCTATGATGCGGATGTAAGCAGCAATGTGATCCAGGTCTATATTCATAATTTACGGCGCAAGCTTGGAAAAAACATTGTCCGTACAGTACAGGGTTTTGGCTATATTATGGATGAAAATTATTGATGGCCAATTTCATCCGCAGTTATTCATTGACCCGGCGTCTCTCATTGATTTTACTGGTTATCACCGCCACTGTCTGGGTGGGTAGTCTAGGCTGTATCTACTGGGGAATGCAGCGCACGGCGAACAATATCTTTGATAAATCACTGGTCGAAACCGCCCATGCTTTACTCTCGACCACTTCAAGTTCACTGGAAGGGCGAATCCCTGACCATACTGTCATCGAGAAAGCTCAAGGTGAGCATTATAATCAGATTATATTTCAGATTTGGCATCGTAATGGCAAGTTGATTTATCGTTCGGTTGGCGTGGACACACACCCCTTTGTTCAGCAAGCCAACTTTGGCTGGATTAAAATTCACAATCAAACCTATCGCAGTTATTCGGTTTGGGACAGCACTCACACTATACAAGTACAAATTGCACAGGTCTGGACCATCCGTCAGGATATCCAGAGAGATATGCTACTATTTTTAATAGTGGTTTCAGCATTTTTTTTACCATTATTGTCCTGGCTGATTTTGCAGACCGTACGTAGCAATTTGTCCACTGTATTCAGTATCAGTCAAAATCTGGAAAAGCAGTCGATTGAACATTTAAAACCCATCAACCCTGTCGTGCCCAAAGAAATCGAACCTTTGGTGAAGTCATTAAATACATTATTGAGTGAAGTTGCAGAAAGCATGCAACGTGAAAAACGTTTTACCTCAAATGCAGCCCATGAGTTACGTACACCTTTGGCGGCGATCCGTTTGCATGCACAAGTTTTGCAGAGTGCACGTTCTACTGAGGAGGCACGAGAAGCAGCAGAGGACATTATCATTGGCATTGATAAGGCCTCACGAATGATCACGCAGTTACTGACCTTGGCCCGGATAGAACCCAATGGTCAACAAATTCAAGGCCCGGTTGATCTGGTTAATATGATTCAAAGTACCCTTGCGATGATGGATTTTCAGCTTCGTCAGGCAAAGATTGACTTACAGCTACAACTGGAGTCAGCCCTGGTCATGGCACAAATGGATCAATTGGAAATTATGCTCCGTAATCTTTTAGAAAATGCCATTATCTATCGTAGCCAGGAACGTCCGTGTCTCATTAAAATTAGTTGTGGCTGTGTTGAAAATTATAGTTTTGTGCAGATTGAGGACAATGGAATCGGTTTGGATGAAGCACAAATACCTCTGATTTTTCAAAGATTTTATCGAGTGAATCAGAACAGTACAGTTATTGGCAGTGGTCTAGGCTTATCGATTGTTAAGCAAATTGTCGATTTATATCACGGAAAAGTTGAGTTACGTCGGACAAATGCTATTGGTGGTCTTATGGTTAGGATTGAATTTAACCAGCAGAACTAAATAATGACGCTATTTAATGGGCTGAGAACTAGTTTTCAAAATTGAAGATTGGGGTGCCATAACTACTTATGGCTATATAGCGACAGAGGTAAAAAAGCCTACTGTCCTACACTCATATATTGCAGCATAAGTCTGATAAAAGCAGTAATATAACTTATGCCACTTAAAGTGAGGGTGATATTAGAGTCTGTAACTCATTTTGTGTAAGTCCGATTTTTTATAAATGATCATTTAATCAACCATCGAAATGAATAGTAAATCAATTCATTGCTTAAAGTCATGAGTAGTAATGCCACATAAGATTGGCAATGTCTATTTCTTAGCAGGATTTAATGTTACGAAGTAAATTACTTCTTTCTTCACAGAATCATCGGAAGAAAAGATTTTTCTTTTCTTGATTGACGGATCACACTATTCAATGACTCATTTGTATAAATTGTATGATGTACTTTAGCAGGATAGCTAATGTCTCCTCTGATACAATGGTTTTCCCTGAAGGTAGTATATGTCACAAATTCACCAATCTTTACATAATGTAAAAGTCTTTTGGAAGCACAATAAGGGTTCATCAGATACTTAAAATAGCGTCCAGTAATTATCCAGTCTTTAATAAAACTTTCTCTATCTCTAAAATCAAATTTTTTTCTAAAAGTGATTTATGTAAATCTTTTTCTGTGAGCAATTGAGAATGAATAAAGCGTAAATCATCTTGGGACAATGTATCCCATTGATTAGGCTTTAAGTATTCTGATTTTTGGGGTATTAATTTAACAATATCACTTGATGAATAGCTATCAGCAGATAATAAGTTAAAAATAATTGGAATAATCTGTTGGCGTGAAGCTGTCGGCTGCTCTTGATATGCAGTCTTGATACATTCGATCAGGTGTTGGGGCTTATATTCATCTTTGAACATAGTATAAATACGACGCTCATCCTCAGTAACCAATTGTCTAAAAAAATCTTCTGATGATTTATCAACAGGTATACTTTTGATTTTTTGTTGAAGATCAAAAATTTTACGATCCATATCAGGGATAACTAAATCAGAATAGCGTGAAATTTTCTCAATATTTCCTGATCGTAATGCATCTAGCATGGGGTGTACAGGTTTCAATTCTTCATTATAAATTTGTTGCAGCAGCTTAGATGTAATTCGTTCCTTATTTGTTGCAATAGCTCTTAATTGGGCAAGAACAAATAACTTAACTACAATATCAATAATGCCTTGGCTCAAGTCATACCAAATATGTCGAATATCATCTGATAGGAACTCATCTCTTTGGTTAAGTAATTGCTGTTTCCAAAGCTTATCTGTAAAAGCTATCCATTCAGGGTTAAGCTGATTATCAATGTATTCTTGTAATGGCTCCCAGAAAATAGCTCCAAAACCAGCTCCTCTACGTGCTGAGCGAAAGTCAGCCTCAAAAATTTCTCTGGCTTTAGGTGTACCAATTAACATGATAGGTACACCAATAGTATTTACCATTGTGACAAAGAAATTTAACATCTCTTGAGGGCCACCAGATTTTGAGCGACTTAAATGCTGGATCTCATCAATGACCAATAGCCCTAATGCATGAGCATTCGCTAGTTGTGACATTTTAGTGAGTAATGCCTGAATGTTGTAGCGTTTTAGCCCATATTGCTTCTCATATTGAGTATCAAGGACTTGATCTAATGCTCGGAAGAAATTTAAGCAAATTTCTTTTAAGGAACCATTATGTGAACAATCAATTTTTAGGTAAACGACTTGCTCAATATTTAGATCAGGGTGATAAATAACTTGAGGATAGGCTGAAAGAGTTCTAATTAATGACGTCGTTTTTCCGTATCCAGAACAGCCAATCAGAACCATACTTTGAGCTGTTGATTTCACACTTTCAAATCTAAAAGCTTGAAGATCACCTTTCTGTATGCGCTCGTATCCGTTTTGTAGGTGTTTTTGAAGATCACCTGTACGTGGATTCCTTCCGACATACCCTCCACGAATCATCAATGAGATTCTTTCTGTTAAAAGGATGTGGTTATTAAGTGGTTGGAAAAACTCATCACTAAGACGAGCAATTGAATGGGAGCGGACGACTCGTGGGGCATTGAGATCTTGAAGAGAAGGGTCTGAACTAGATCTTAAATGACGAGTCTGAGTATAAGCTTCCAGTAAAGGAGGTAAAGCTTCAATGAATGGGTTGCCCTTATAGGCAGGAACACCTGTATCTTGGTAAACAGCTTGAACTTTTAACGGATGCATGAAAATTTACTCCTCATCATCACTGAATAGTCCAGGAGAGAATGGGAGACTATAGTCATCATCTTCTACTGATTTATTAAACTTTATAATATTAGCCATTTGTTGACTTTCTGGTAAAGGTGTTAAATTAGTTTTTTGCCTTTGTTCCTTTTTATTGGCTCGAATTTGGCTAATTCTTTCACGGCTTGATTGAGTTGATTTAGGAGTTTGCTTTTTGGCGTTATCAATGATTGCCTGAACTGATCTTTTAAAGGCGATACTGTGTGGAGTTTCTGCATGTTTAGCATTCGCTTGCGCATATTTCTCAAGATATTGCTTATCCCAAACCTCCGAGAAACTCATATTTGCATAAGCACGACTCCGAATATTTAAGGAACAAGTCCAATAGGATTGGCTAGCAGAATTTGGGAAAAGATAGATTTTATTTGTGTTTTGAAGATCATATGCTGCTTTTAGGTTCTGAGGACGTTGTATTTCATCACTACGATGTAACCAGCCTTCTCGTAAGACTTCACTACTATTGTAATACAATCCCCATGCATTGATTCCTAGTGGAGAGATTGAAACTTTAGTCCGTGGCAATAATGAAACTCGAAACTGTTCAGCATCAACTGTACGGAGCTTGCCCATACGGTTCTGAATTCCCCAATTCCAAAGGTGAAGTGGAATAGATGGAATATCTTCAGGGATGTCCTCATCTCGATCATATTTTTCTAGAACATGATGATTGTTACGAAATAGAATCGCCTGAATAATAATTTGAGTGAATTCTTTTAGGGTAAGTGCTGCTTCAAGTCTATAATCAGATTCGCCATGTTTCTTAATCCGATGACCTTGAACAATACCTGGAGCATAGGGTTTAAATTCAGCTTGAATAGTACGAAAGCAGCTTTCTACAACTGCTTTGGCATCTCCTCTTCTTGGTGGAGCTGTTTCTAAACGCACATTATAGCCATTGGTCAGAGTTTCAGCTTGTTCACTCAACATTTCTGCTCGGTCAGCAAGAATTGCACTTGGTAAACCAACAGTCGGCCACTCATCTTCAGATATTTCGATATCAAACTCTTTGCAAAGAACAACTTTACTACTACATGCAACAGATACAGTTTGCATAGCGATTGCATATGAAGGGTTATCAACACCGACATAAAAACCAGCGATCATACGACTAAAGACATCACTTATGCTATAAAAGGTCGGTCTACCTATAATCTTGGTCCGATCATCATCTGCAACTAAATAAATATCAGCAATCGTTGCATCAATTTCATAACGACTACCAGGTCCAAGTACACTTGATGTGCTTGTTGCAGATAAGGGACGCTTATCCTTTTTAAAATCAGTAGGATTTGTTTGAGCTTCGATAAGTTGGGGTTTTGTGTATTCTCGATGATAAAAATACCGGAATTGCCTTAAAGTTGGATAATTCTTGCTATCTTCTTTGGGGTAGTACTGTTCATATAAGCTTTGGAACTTTTGATACGCTTCAGTTGTTTTGAGTGGACTATTTACGAGTAGATATTTAGAGATCGTCAATCTAAATAGTCTTTCTATTTCAAGGGTAATTTGACAACCTTCACCATCACCAAATTGACGTTTACGTCCATTTTTCTTGGTGTTAATTTCTGTCCGAGTTTTACCGGGGGCACCACTATTTTTATAATCTGGCAATAGCGCGTTGGGAATTTGTCCTCTTTGCCAATATTTTCGCAGATATTTATAAATCGTTGGTTTAGACACCAAACCAGAAGACTCAATTTTATGAATTAAAGTTGCCCGAATTGATGGTTCATAGTGGTTCGGTTCTTGGATAATTTCTCTTATAAGATTGAAAGCCTTGTCTCTTTTGATAAAGGCAATGGAGTCTAAAGCAGGTTCTTCTAAAATCAAATTGACAAAAGGGTCTTTAGCGCGTGTTAAGCGTTCATTATCTAAGTATTCAGAAAGAGCTTCTTCTCTCACTACTTCAGGTAAAGCATTCTTTTTATTGATCTGAATCCAGAATATATCTCCAAAATTAATAAAAAGAATACGGTAAAGTTGATCATCAAATTTAAGAACCTCATTGATTTGCCACATTGAGGAATCCTTCTACAAGTTGATGTTGATAGAATGTGATATCTTTTACTCTTAATTCTTTGAATTTCTGGGTAATATCAAATTTGATTAGGCGATGGGCCATAAGTTGTTTTAGGTCAGCCAAGGATTGACCAAGGTCTTGTTGATATTCTCGATCAATAGATTTACAGACATCAGATAGTTTCATTTGTAGGTGTTTTTGGCAGAAAAATTCAAAATTACTCAAAGCATTAAGCAGTTGGTCATAATCGTGCATATCTGTCTGAGATGAATAAAGCCATTTGATATTATCAAGTACAGTTGGATTCAGCTCTTTTTCAGTAATGATGTACCAAGGAATTTCCTTGCTCGCCCAATAACGCCTTTCGATTTCTAATTTCTCAATAGTTCTAGGATTTTTGAGTTCTGATAAAGGTTTGACCTGAATAACAAATTGTTTATGGGATGAGCTATCTACTAAAAAATCCGAAGTCATTACCTGATTGATGCCACGAATATTAGGATGTCTAATGCCATTATTAGAGGAAATCTCAATGGTTTCATCTCGTAGTAGAGGGTATTGCTCGCGTATATCTTGTACATGACCCATCCAGTCTAAAGTTAAAAAGACGCCAAGCTCCAAGTTGGATAGCAGATGATGGGTGCGTTTGGTTTTAAATGAGTAGATACGATGGGATAGACCTTGGGATGGCACTTCATGAATTCTTAGCCAAGGTTTATAGTTAGCACCTGAACCTTGTCCACGTCCTTCTTTGATTCGTTTAGCAATCTGTATCTCGGTTAAGCCATTCAGAGATTTAGCCATTAAAAAGCCCAGTATACTTTTTAATCAGTATACTTGGGCTTTTTATAGTTAACAACTATTTTGTGTAGTTAATAACTTTAATGTCATAGTTAGCAACTGTTTTGTATAGTTAATAACTATTTTGTCTGACCACATTAAATCATTGAATTTAATCAATATTATTCCACTGTTACGCTTTTTGCTAAGTTTCTAGGCTGGTCGACATCTGTACCACGTAAAACCGCCACATGGTAAGACAACAACTGCACAGGAATACTATACACAATTGGCGCAAGCAACGCGCTGACCTGTGGTACATAAACCACATGCTGGCGTTCTTTATCTGCAGGAATGCCGCTGTGTTCATCTGCAAATACAAACAGCTCACCACCACGTGCCTGTACTTCTTCCATATTGGATTTCAGTTTATCCAGCATGTCATCTTGCGGTGCTAAAATCACCACAGGCATGTCATTATCGACCAATGCCAATGGGCCGTGCTTTAATTCACCCGCAGCATAACCTTCTGCGTGAATATATGAAATTTCTTTCAGTTTCAAAGCACCTTCCAAGGCGATTGGGAATTGTGTGCCACGACCCAAGAACAAGCAGTGATTTTTCTCTACAAACAATTCAGACAAACGTAAAATTGCCGTATCATTTTGCAAAGTATCTAAAATCACTTTTGGTGTGTGCCATAAGCCTGCAATAATTTCAGCTGTTTCTGTCGCTGCAATTGCATTTTTCACCTGACCAATTTTGAGCACCAATAGCATTAATGCTGCCAATTGTGTCGTAAAGGCTTTGGTCGATGCCACACCAATTTCAGGGCCTGCGAGTGTCAACAAACTATGATTGGTTTCACGCACCATAGATGAAGTTGCCACGTTACAAATGGTCATGGTGCTAATATTTAAGCCTTTTGCAGCAGCACGTTTTTGCGTATCACGTAAAGCAGCTAAAGTATCTGCAGTTTCACCAGATTGTGAAATGCACACATACAATGTGTTATTCACAATGACTGGGGTGCGATAACGGTATTCGCTGGCAATTTCCACATGACATGGCAAGTTAATTAGCTGTTCAAACCAGTATTTTGCAATCATCCCTGCATGGTAGCTGGTACCGCAGGCAATAATCTGTACCTGTTGAATCTTGGCAAAATCAAGCTCGGCATCTTTCAGGAAATCTTCACGTAAAGCGTTGCCATTTAATGCTTGTGAAATGGTTTGTTGAATTGCTTCAGGCTGCTCATAAATTTCTTTGAGCATGTAGTGTTTATATTCACCTTTCGATGCATTGCTTACAGTTGCATCCAACTCTTTTACAGGGCGTTCAACCGTTTGACCGTTTACAAAAACTTCAATGCTGTCGCGGGTTAAGCGGGCGATATCACCTTCTTCCAAATATATAAAACGGTTGGTGATCGGCAATAACGCCAATTGGTCTGAACTGATAAAGTTTTCGCCAATACCGACACCAATCACCAAAGGAGAACCTTCACGTACCGTGATCAATTCATCTGGATAATCGGTATGGATAATTCCCAGAGCATAAGCACCTTTCAGTTGAGGCACGACTTGCTGTACCGCAACCAATAAATTCGGTGCAGTTTTAAGAGCATGGTTGACCAAGTGCGCAACCACTTCAGTATCCGTTTGAGAGCTGAACATATAGCCTAAAGCTTCTAGCTCATCTTTCAGTTCTTGATAATTTTCGATAATACCGTTGTGTACGACAGCAACATTGCCAGAAATATGCGGATGTGCATTGTTTTCTGTCGGTTTGCCATGTGTTGCCCAACGTGTATGGGCAATACCGAGTGAACCTGTGACTTGAGAATCTAGTACTGCTTGCTCAAGATTTGCTACTTTACCGACACGACGCTCACGCAAGACCTGGCCTTGACTAATCAATGCCAAACCTGCGGAATCATAACCGCGATATTCTAAACGCTTTAAACCTTCAATGAGGATATTGGTAATACTACGTTCTGCAACGCCACCGACAATACCGCACATAGGAACTTCCTCTTATTTTTTCAATTTCTGTGGACGTTGATAATTTTCTTTAGTGAACTGTTTAGAACGTTCCACAGCTAAACACTGTTCTGCAACATCACGGGTAATGGTCGAGCCTGCGCCTACCGTTGCACCATTGGCAATGGTGACAGGTGCAACCAATGAACTATTTGAACCAATAAAGACTTGGTCACCAATAATGGTTTTAAATTTATTCGCACCATCATAATTGCAAGTAATCGTACCTGCACCAATATTGCTGCCTGCACCCACTTCGGCATCACCTAAGTAGGTAAAGTGGTTGGCTTTGGAGCCTAAACCAATTTGACTGTTTTTCACTTCAACAAAGTTGCCAATATGCACTTCATTGGCCAATACCGCACCCGGACGTAAACGTGAGAATGGACCAATTTGCGCAGCTTCACCTACAACCGCTTGGTCAAATACGCTATACGGCTGAACTTTAGTGCCCGCAGCAATTTTGGTGTTTTTGAGGATACAACCTGCACCAATTTCTACGCCATCACCCAGTTCGCAATCGCCTTCAATAATTACGTTAATATCAATGCGAACGTCTTTACCTGCAGTGAGATTACCACGTAAATCAAAACGGGTTGGGTCAATTAAATGCACACCTTGTTGCATGAGTTGCTTGGCTTGGAAGTTCTGGAACTCGCGTTCTAATGCAGCCAATTGCACACGGTCATTCACGCCTTCTACTTCAAAAGCCAGTTGAGGTTCTACCGATGCAACTTCTAAACCATCGGCAATTGCCATCGCCACAATATCGGTCAGGTAATATTCACCCTGCGCATTGTTATTGCTCAGTTTTGGCAGCCATTCATGTAATTTGGCATTGCTGACGCAGTAAATACCCGTGTTAATTTCCTGAATTTGACGCTGTGCTTCAGATGCATCTTTATGTTCAACAATCGCTTGAATTTTACCGTTTTCACGCACAATACGACCATAACCCGTAGCATCGGCAAGGGTGAGTGTCACCAATCCAATTAGGGTTTCACGTGAAACATCGAGCAGCTTTTGTAAAGTTTGCTCTGTAATGCAAGGTACATCTCCAGATAAAATTAGGGATACGCCTTCATGTGGTAAAACAGGCAAAGTCACTTTGACTGCGTGACCTGTGCCGAGCTGTTCCGCTTGTTCGACCCACTGCACCTGTTCATGTGCAAACGCATTTTGAACCAAAGTACCGCCGTGACCGTAAATGGTAATAATATGATCTGCTTGTAATTTTTTTGCGGTATCAATCACGTGACCCAAGAGTGGGCGTCCTGCAAGAGGTTGTAATACTTTTGGTAAATTTGAACGCATGCGCGTGCCTTTACCTGCTGCAAGAATAATCACGGTGGTAGACATGTTGAATCCTAGTGATGGCTAAACCAAAGTAAAAGATAAATAAATATAAATACATAATGCGGCCCAAAGACCCGCAATAATATCGTCCAGCATGATGCCAAAACCACCTTCGACCTGACGATCAATGACACGGATTGGCCAAGGTTTCCATACATCAAACAGTCGGAATAGGACAAAACCCACAATTACCCAGACCCAGCTGATTTGATTGATAAAAATCAGGGGTAAAAAGGTAATCGATTGTCCTGCAAATTCATCCCAAACAATACGACCATCATCATGTACGCCCATAACCTGTGCAGTACGTCCACAGATATATATGCCAACGAGGGACATGATGGCAATGGCAAAAAGGCTTGGAATGAAACCAAGCGCGAACCAAATGGGAATGAACAGTAGGGCAAAGGCCGAACCAAAGGTACCGGGAGCTTTGGGTAGTAGACCTGAACCGAAGCCAACACCACAGCATACAATCAGTCGGTCAGTCCAAGACATGGCTTTGAAATTAATCGCGGGTTTTTGCAAAGTGTTGGTATCCATGAAAATGAAGTGAACGATCTACGCCATTCTGTTCAAAGCTTAAGCGGTTTTGATTGTTAATTTTGCCAATAATATGAATAGGGGTATTCAGCGGTTTTTGCAAAAGCTGCTGATAATTTTGTGGGCTTATTGTAAAGCATAACTCATAGTCATCGCCACCTGCCAAGGCATATTGCCACTGCTTTTGTTGTGGTAATTCGGTTAATGCAGCATCTATAGGCAGTTGGCTGAGTTCAATACAAGCACCGACCTGAGAGGCTTTGAGAATATGCCCTAAATCTTGTGCCAAGCCATCTGAAACATCAATCATGCTTGAAGCCAGACCTTTGAGTTGTTGCCCGAGTTGGCAGCGAGGTGTCGGGTAGTCTAAGCGTTGTTTTAAGGGGTGATCGAGATGATCTAAACCAAAAGCGGCATCGCCGACTTGTCCGCTGACACAAATATAATCGCCGACTTGTGCGCCTGAACGTGGAATTGCTTGTCCTTGTTCAATCCAGCCTAAGGCGGTAACGGAAATGGTGAGATGCGGGCTTTGTGTGGTATCTCCACCAATTAAACTTACCCCAAATTGATCGCAACAATCATGTAAACCCTGACTAAACCCTTTGAGCCAGTCGTGATCAATTTGGGGTAGGCTCAATGCCAATAATATACTGTGTGGGGTGGCACCCATGGCGGCAATGTCAGATAAATTGACCGCAACCGATTTCCAACCAATCGCATGTGGGTTGGTATCGAGGGGGAAATGTCGTCCAGCGACTAAAGTGTCGGCACAAATGACCAATTGTTGTTGCGGCGGAGGGGTGAGCAGAGCTGAGTCATCACCGACACCTAAATCGACTGCATCGGGACGCGGTCTGTTGAAATAGGTCTCAATAATGGAAAACTCAGCCATACAACAATCGACTCAATACTTTGAATTAGTTGCTTTGTTGCTTTTCTGCTGCACGTAAGCTGTTGGCAAGACGGTCTAATACACCATTGATGTATTTGTGGCTGTCTGCACCACCAAAGTGTTTTGCCAATTCAATCGCTTCATCCAATACCACACGGTATGGAATTTCCAGATGTTGTTCTAACTCATAAGCACCTAAACGTAAGGTGGCGAGTTCAACACCATCGAGGGCTTGAATGTCACGATCAAGAACAGGCACCAGTAATGCATCCAATGCTTCATGATTGGCAACCACTTGAGTCAACAATTCATGATAATAGCCGAGATCCACTTTGTGCATTGCATTTTCCACACGGGTACGTGCTTCAATTTCATGTACTGGATTGTGGCTCATCTGCCATTCATAAATACCTTGCACAGCAAAACGACGTGCTTTACGTTTTGCTGCATAAGTTGCTTGAAGTGTTTGCGACATAGCGTTAAATAGCCTTTAACAAGTTAACCATTTCAATTGCAGTTAAGGCAGCTTCACTTCCTTTATTACCTGCTTTTGTTCCAGAGCGTTCAATTGCTTGTTCAATACTATCCGTAGTCAATACACCGTTAATCACAGGTAAGCCAGTATCTAAACCAACCACACCTAAGCCTTTGGCACATTCGCCTGCAACAAAGTCAAAGTGTGGAGTGCTACCGCGAATCACTGCGCCGAGTGCAATAATGGCATCATAACCATTCGATGCAGCTAATTTTTTAGCCACAACAGGAAGTTCCCAAGCGCCTGGTGCATGAACAACGGTGATATTATCCTCTGATACGCCATGACGTTTCAATGTGTCAATTGCGCCATCAAGCAAATGCTCAACCACAAAACTATTAAAACGACCGACTAAAATCGCATAACGGCCTTCGCTAGCGAGATGTAATAAACCTTCAATACGGCGAATTGCCATAGCAACCTCGATTATTTCTCTGATGTTGGATCTGCGGTGATATATTCCACCACTTCTAAGTTAAAGCCTGATAAAGCATTGAAACGTAATGGTGAGCTGAGTAGCTTCATTTTTTCAACGCCTAAATCACGTAAAATTTGTGCACCCACGCCAATGGTTTGGTATTGCTGTGACAATGCAGCATTGGCTTTGCCTTGTTTCGGGGATTTAAGGCTGTCTAGGGCAGGGCCCAAGTCTTGCAATTGAGCTTGACCAATCCAGACCAAAACACCACGTTCACTGTTGGCAATTTCTTTTAAAGCACGGTCTAAATTCCAAGTTGCCGAACCATCTGCTTTTTTCAGCTTCAGCAAATCACGGGTTGGATTAAAACCATGCACACGTACTGTGGTAACGCCTTCTTTCGGCTCGCCTTTGACCAATGCCAAGTGAATGTCTGGGTTCCCCAGTTCACGGTAGCGATATAAGTCAAAAGTACCATATTCGGTGTCGATGCTTTGCTGATCCAAACGCTCTACAGTTTGTTCATTGGTCATGCGATAGTGGATTAAATCGGCAATAGTACCAATTTTTAACCCGTGCTTTTCAGCAAAAAATTCTAAATCTGGACGACGCGCCATCGTGCCGTCTTCATTGATGATTTCACAAATTACCGATGCAGGCTCTAAACCTGCCAAACGGGCAAGATCACAACCTGCTTCGGTATGTCCTGCACGGTGCAATACACCACCTGGCTGTGCCATGAGTGGGAAAATATGCCCAGGCTGAACAATATCGGCAGGCTTGGCATGTGCAGCGACAGCGGTTTGAATGGTATGCGCACGTTCTGCGGCAGAAATACCCGTGGTAATGCCTTCAGCAGCTTCAATCGACAAAGTAAAGTTCGTACCGTGTTGTGCACCATTGGCATCAACCATTAACGGTAGGTTTAATTGCTGGCAACGGTCACGACTTAAGGTTAAGCAAACAAGACCACGCGCGTGTGTGATCATGAAGTTGATATCTTCAGGGCGAACGTGGGTTGCGGCAATGACTAAATCACCTTCATTTTCACGATCTTCATCATCCATGAGGATGACCATTTTTCCTGCACGGATATCTGCTACAAGCTCTTCGACAGTATTGAGCGGCATCAACCTTCACCTTCTTATTTGTCTGAAACGACATTGAATGAGAGAGATGCATAGTCTAACGGTTTTTTACCTGTTTTGCCTATGCTTATCATTTTCATTGCGTGACTTATGGTTATACACAGTGTCATCAGGCTTGGAAAGAGGTGAAAAGGAGGATTTGCTGCGTTGCTGTAGATTGTTTAGGCAATTAAGATGAAATGCAAAATCTGTGAAAAATAAAACTGTAGAGGGCATAGGATATTATCGCCCTCATTCTCGCCTTCACTTGAGCCCAGTTGGGTTTTGGGAGAAGGCAAGAATCAGAGATGAGATAATTCATTAAATTCAGGTATAAGAGAATTTCTGTTTAGCGCTCACGTAAGGCTTCTTTGGCTTTGTTGAATGGTTTGATCAGATATTCCAACACCGTTTTTTCACCCGTTTTAATATCGACTGTTGCGACCATGCCTGGGGTAATATCAAACGCTTGTCCTGCTTTGTTGCTGAGTTTGTCTGAATCGGTACGGATATAAACCCTTATCTTGGGATATTTTCTATTTCATATTACATCTTGTTTTGAGCGTTTTGGTTGTAAAATAAAACTGATTAAAAAATCCACAAAATGATCAACCTTTTTGACTGAGCGCTGAAAACATAAAAAATAAACGCTTTTCTGTGATTAATTGCACAATAAATGCAAAAAAGTCATGTCTTGCATATCCTTAATTGTCTTTGTATGGTTAGAATATAACAACTGTGCCCAAGATCTCTCACGTCTGTTATGAATATATTAATCGTTGATGATCATCCGCTGTTTCGCCATGCCTTAATTCAGGCGGTTCGTTATAGCTTACCGCAAGCTCAAATTCATGAAACTGCTGCAGTTAATGAATTGTACGAACGTTTGGAAAATGGACCTGAGCCTGATCTTGTTTTATTGGACTTGAATTTACCAGGGGCATCGGGCTTTTCTGCATTGGTGCATGTGCGTGCGCAATATCCATCTATCCCAATTATTGTGGTGTCCGCTCACGAAGAAGCATCGATTATTCAACGTTCAATTGCGCATGGGGCGATGGGTTATATCCCAAAATCGGCACATCCGAGCCATATTGGTGAAGCAATTCGTCAAGTTTTAGAAGGTGAGATTTGGTTGCCGCCAAACTTGGCTGCGAATGTTAACTTTGACCCTCGCGCTGCAGATGAAACAGCTTTGGCTGAACGTATTCAGTCTTTAACACCACAGCAATTCCGTGTATTGATGATGGTGGCAGAAGGTTTGTTGAATAAACAAATTGCCTATGAATTAGATGTTTCTGAAGCGACGATTAAAGCGCATGTGACCGCAATTTTCCGTAAATTGGGTGTGCAAAATCGTACTCAGGCGGTATTGGCAATCAATGCTTTAAATATTGAAGAAAAGAAAATGTAAGATGTGACTGATCTGTAAAAGATGAGTTTAAAACCGCTATGTTGATCTGGAAGATTGAGCAGTGGTTTTTTATTGGGTGTTTGGTTGATAATGACCTTTTTAGAAAGCTAATTCACTTTAGGATGTGACATTTGGCGTTCAGGTTGTTGATGTGCTTAAAAACCTAAAAGGAATATTGTCTTATGTCTTTAGCTGTATGGCCTGAAACATATTCAGGCTGTCATGTCGATAAAACCGATAAAAATCGACATGAGAGAGTTGTCATGTCGATGACATAAACATATTCAGGTTGTCATGTCGATAAAATGGGTAAAAATCAACATGAGCTGAATAGCTATCAGTCTAATGCAGGCGATATGCTTCTTTCAGATTCTTAGGCTTTGATTGTATCTGTACCCATAAATCCAATAGTGTGAAGTTGTCCGCAGCGGGAAAACCCGCCACTAATAAGAAATACATAGAAGGACGAATATATTTTAATAGTAATAGATGAATGGTGATTTGAATAAATCATACCTAAGTGAGTAGGGGGCTTTCCCCTATATGGGTTCAACTTTTAGAATTCACGATAACCAAGCCCGCCAGCCGTGATATGTGCTAGATTTCGATCATAGGTAATTATTTGGCTTTCTTTTCCGATGGTTTTATTTTTCTGACTTGAGCATCTGTAAGCATTGCAATGATTCCACAGAATTGGGGGTATAGTTTTGGAGGTAATTTATTATACCCCTAGTTATAACCCCAACTAGATCAAGCTTGCAATAGATAAAGTGGATTGCATTAAACATAAAAAAGGCCTAAACCCTTTAGATTCAAGCCCTTAAAACTACGGGATAATACCGTAAACAACTAATTTGGCGGTGAAAGAGGGATTCGAACCCTCGATACGCTATTAACGTATACACACTTTCCAGGCGTGCTCCTTCAGCCACTCGGACACTTCACCATAGGCGGTGGATAATAACCAAAAAATAGTACAAAGCCAAGTTGAAACATTTGATTTAGAGAAAAACTTTCAGCGTAGTGCTATGATTCTCAAAAATACCGTCTAAATCGAAGACACCTATGCAAAGTACTGCAAAAAAAGCAGCCTTACCCGTCATTACCTTGGCTGCGCTCGGCGTCGTATTTGGGGATATCGGAACCAGCCCCCTGTACGCCTTCCGACAAACTTTTTTAACGGCCCATCTTGCAATTACTCAAGCCAGTGTATTGGGAATTTTATCCCTGATTTTCTGGTGCATGATGCTCACCATTAGCTTCAAATATGTCACCGTTATCATGCGTGCCGATAACAATGGTGAGGGTGGGATCATGTCGTTACTGGCATTGAACCTGCGAACAACCCGCATTGCTGAAGATAAAAAAATCTTCCTGATTGCACTTGGCTTTATTGGTGCATCCCTGTTCTTTGGCGATGGCATTATCACCCCCGCCATTTCAGTATTGTCTGCCATTGAAGGACTAAGTATTGCCACGCCTATCTTTAATCAATGGCTCGTACCGCTCTCCATTGGTATTTTGGCAGGACTGTTCATTGTGCAGCGTCATGGTACAGGCACGATGGGCAAATTTTTTGGCCCACTGACTTTGCTGTGGTTTTTAGCCATTGGCGGTGCAGGGCTGCTCAGTATCATCCAAACCCCATTTGTATTGGCCATGGTCAGTCCACACTGGGCGTTTAACTTTGTAGTAGAGCAACCCTTTGTTGCATTTCTCACCATGGGTGCGGTGATTTTAACCATGACGGGTGGCGAAGCACTCTATGCCGATATGGGGCATTTTGGGCGGATGCCTATTCGCCTCGCGTGGTTTTTGATTGTCTTACCTTGCTTGTTATTGAATTACGCAGGACA
The DNA here is from genome assembly GCF_056431365.1 of Acinetobacter seohaensis. NCBI lineage: Bacteria > Pseudomonadati > Pseudomonadota > Gammaproteobacteria > Moraxellales > Moraxellaceae > Acinetobacter > Acinetobacter seohaensis. The sequence continues at coordinate 7,432 of NZ_JBWKMK010000134.1, read as the reverse complement.
AGGGGCATTATTGCTACGTAACCCTGCAGCGATTGAAAATCCGTTCTATATGTTGGTGCCTGAATGGGGCTTATACCCGATGATTGGTTTAGCCACAGCTGCAGCGGTGATCGCTTCTCAAGCGGTGATCACAGGGGTATTTTCAATGGTCAATCAGGCCATTCAATTGCGTTATTTACCACGCCTGACTGTACGTCACACGTCCGATGTTGAACGTGGTCAAATCTATTTGCCATTCATTAACTGGGCCTTATTTATTTCGGTGCTTATCTTAATTTTATTATTTGAAAATAGTGCCAGACTTGCCAGTGCTTATGGCGTGGCAGTGACCATGACCATGCTGTGTGGCACGATTTTAATTTCAGTGCTGGCCTATGGTTTTTGGCGTTGGCCGATGTGGAAAGTTGCCCTTTTTGCAGTGCCATTTTTAACCCTAGATTTAATTTTTGTGGCTTCGACCTCGCTCAAAATTGTGTCAGGGGGATGGGTGCCAATTTTAATTGGCGCCATCATGTATACCATTTTAATGACGTGGAAAGATGGTCGTGCATTGGTTTTCAATCGTTTGGAAAAAGATGCCTTGCCGATAGACCTATTCATTCACAGTATTAGTATGGGCAATGAAACCAAATTTGTCCCTGGCGATGCGATTTTCTTGACAGGTACGCCTAACATTGTGCCACATGCCATGTTGCATAATATTAAGCACAACAAGGTGTTACATGAACGCAATATCATGGTAACGGTCATCACGCGTGATATTCCATTTGTGGCGCAGCAAGATCGGATTCAAGTCGAAAAACTGGATGATCGTTTTTATCGGATTGCCATGTATTACGGTTTTAAAGATCAGCCAAATATTCCAAATGCCTTGAAACAAGCCTATGAACAGCTTGAGTTTGAATTCGATATGATGCAAATGAGCTTCTTTATTTCGCGTGATCGAATTGTGCATACGGTGGGCGATGGCATGTCACCGTGGCGTGAAAAACTGTTTATTTCAATGCAGCGCAATACCAGTCCTGTGAGTGATTTCTATCAAATTCCAACCAACCGTGTGGTGGAATTGGGTAGTCAAATCGAAATTTAAAAACTGCTCAATAGATTTTAAAAAACCAGCATTATAAAGTGCTGGTTTTTTATTTTTAGCTCAAGATTGGTCTTAAACAGATCTTATTGTTCCGTATCACTTGGTTGTAGATGGCTTAAATCTATATCGTTTACATCTGCGCCCTGTGCCGCAGGTGCTGTGGTTTCAAGCCGTTCAGTCGTGGGCAGATTGACTGCTGCTTGTTCAGATGCAGCAGGGTTTTGTGGTGCAGCATTTAGCGCTTCTGCGGTGACATCCACATCATCGCCAGCATTTACAGGTAAATCGGCTGAAGATGACAATAATGGCGCAGAGGTGGCTTGTATGTGTTGTTCGCTCACTTGCTCTGCCTGCGCTGCGTGTTGCAGTTCGGATTCAGTCCCGACAGGCATCGTCATCGGTACATTGTCTTGAGCCAGATTGGCTTGTTCGGCTGAAATTTGGTTTGCAGGCTGTTGCGCTATATTTTCTGCTGGACTTGTTAAGTTTGTATCTGTACTCGGTACAATGCGTATCTGACCATTGGCGATTAATTCTTGTAGTGAGCCTGCTTGCCCATTAATCGTGGTGCTTATTTTGACTTTAGATAAACTTTCTAAAGTATCACCTGCTTGAATGGGTGGTTCGGCAAAGGCAGAAATGCTGATACTGCTACCAACCAAAGCACAAGCAAAAAGATGAAAACGCATGTATTTCTCCATCAAAAATCGCAAAAATAAAGTTAAAACCAATTTAAATCGTCAATCACACCTAGCTTGAGCAGCGCAATGCGCTTGGGTGTCGCTGAGCGATGTCTTTAAGGTGTATTTAGCTTGGCAGATTCGCTAAAACGGATGCAATCAAATCTACCAAACTTGATCTAGACTGATGTCAAAAGTGCTTAAAACTCAGGCTGTGTATGGCTTTTGTGGTGTTATGGCGCGGGTTTTGTTTAATTGTTAGACGAACAAGAGGTGCTTCATATACAAGCTGTGAGTGGATTGTTAAGCTCGGGCAAACTCTGCGGATTTAGAGCGAAGTCACAGTAACGGTTATGGCAAGAAAACGGCGCAATTCCAACAACATTTGGACTCAAATTTTCAATCAAAACAGCTTGAAAGTGCTACTCGGTGTAGTGGCAACAGGGAGTTTTGTGATTGCTTTTGGTCAAGAAAAAATTAGCCAGTGGACTTCACTGGTGCCGAGTTCAGGAAATAGTGCTTGCCTAACCCAGTTCTATCGAGAAACGCCGCCCTATTTACTGAAAAATAGCCTGCAAAAAGACAGCTATCCGCTGTGTTTTAATGACTTTAATGTGATGTATTCAGGGGTATCCAAAACCCCGTTATGGGTGGCAGAAGCCTTAACACCAGCGCGTTTGAGTCAGCGGATTCCACGTGAAGATAACTTTCACGAAGAACCGCGCGTCAAAGCCGAGCATCGTGCGACTTTGCTGGATTATCGTGGTTCGGGTTATGACCGTGGACACATGGCACCGAATGCCGACATGACCAACTTGGCAGCCCAGTTTGACAGTTTTTCTTTGGCAAATATGGTGCCGCAAGCCCCTAAAAATAATCAGCAGGTCTGGCGTGAACTTGAAGAAGCCACCCGAGCGGTGGTGACTAAGCAAAAGCAAGATGTGTATGTGATTACGGGGCCAAGTTTTAATGCCAAGCGTCTAAAAACCATTGGGCAGGGCGTTATTGTGCCGACTGCGGTGTATAAAGCTGTGTATATGCCCAAAACAGGCGCGATAGGGGCTTATTACGCGCCCAATAACGACTCGTTACAGGTGCAAGTGGTGAGTGTCTGCTATTTAGAAGAACAGTTGGGCATTAATTTATTCCCACAATTAAGTGAAGAACAAAAGCGCAATACCTATAAATTGCCTTTGACTGCAAATGCTGTAAAAGCCAATACACCGATTGCCTACTCACATTGGGATGCAGAAAGCCAGTGCGCAGAAGATGTATCTGCTGAGCAATTACAAGCCTTGCAAACCGAATTTAAACGCTCAGGCAGTAGTCCTGCATCGGGTGCTAGCATTGATGCAGATACCCAAGATGCAATTGTGAAGCAATTGATTGAAGCTTTATTGCAATATATTTTACAGTTGTTGAAATCTTAAACTGGGTTAAGATGATGGATATTGCATCCTTCATGCTAAGGTGAATTCAATGTTTAAACCGTTTCAAAATGGGACTGAATCACATGCGATTCATGACTTAACCTTAGAAAATGATTTAGATTGCATCAATGTGTATGGCAGTTTGCAAATCAGCAAAGATCAGGCGGGTTTACAGGCAGCCAAAGTACTACAGGCTTTTTTGAATGAAGTTGTTGCAACTTTGGAGCAGACTCCGAATCTGCCTGAAAAGTTAGATCGTCCCGAAGCGGGTGAAATTGAAAATCCATTTTTATAATGGATGCCATCTCAAGATATTAAATCTACTTTAATCTGCTCATCTAAGCCATTAAAAAGCCCGCTCAAACGCTTGAACGGGCTTTGTTGTTTTGTGTGTTTTTAGATAAATCCCAGACATCTTGAAAAGCTGTGGATTTAAAGTTTTGAAGATCAGTCTTCAGCTTTTGCCATAGCGCGATACAGCACCGCACCAATCACCGCACCTACAATCGGTGCAACCCAGAAAGCCCAAAGCTGGCTGAGTGCTGCAGTTTCAGCAAAGAACGCCCCACCTGTACTACGTGCAGGGTTCACGGAAGTATTGGTTACAGGAATACTGATCAGATGGATTAAGGTCAGTGCCAAACCAATTGCAATTGGAGCAAAACCTGCAGGTGCACGTTTGGCGGTTGCACCCATAATCACCATCAAAAAGCCAGCAGTGAGTACCACTTCAATCAATAATACTGAACTGAGGCATATTTTCCTGGAGATAAATCACCATAACCGTTGGTCGCGAAACCGCCTGTGCCTGCAAAACCTGCCTGACCCTGTACAATCAGATACAACACCAGTGCGGCCAGAGTCGCACCAATAATTTGTGAAATAATATACGGTGCGAGTTCTTTGGCTTCAAAACGTCCACCTGCCCACAAACCAATACTGACTGCAGGGTTAAATTGACCACCTGAAATGTGCCCAAGTGCATAGACCGCGGTTAATACGGTCAGACCGAACGCAAGGGATACTGTACCGTACCGGATTTGTCGGAGAGTCAATATTCTGAGATGAGAAGCATTGCTTCGCAAGACGTAGCGAAGCGTAGTGTCCCGATGACAAAATTAAAATATACCCCTGAAATCAGAGAAAGAGCGGTTCAATTATTGATTGAATCCGAAAAAGATTATCCATCGTATTGGGCTGCAATCACAGCAATCGCTCCTAAGATTGGCTGTACTCCTGAAACACTACGTGTTTGGTATCAAAAATATTTAGATAAACAAAATCCAGTTAAAGTACAGCAGCTTTCAGACCAAGAACGTATCAAACAACTGGAACGCGAAAATAAAGAACTGCAACGTGCGAATGAAATTCTACGTAAAGCAGCTGCTTTTTTCTCCCAGGCGGAGCTCGACCGCCCACACAAATATGGTGGATTTTATCCATAACAATAAGGCGTTAAGCGCATGCGGTGATTCCACCTAGAAAATGCGAAAGCATACAAAGATACAAAGAGCAGCTCGCTAGAGCGAGATAAATGACTTCGAATAGTTAATCTCAGGTAGGACACTATGGAAAAATGATCAGGCTATCATCGGCGCAGTTGGGTTGAAACTAAGATGCATGCACTTGTAGCAGTCCTCAACAGATGTAAGCAATTAGGTAGAGCACTTACCCAAGTTACGCCTTAAATTTGGTTCATTTCGGGGTACTTTGTCTTTCAAATCTTTGTGGAACAAAGCCCATTCGGCTATACATTAACTAAAAAAAATAGAGAAAAAAACTATAAAAAATATAAAATGTGAAATTTGCGCATTTGGTGGAAATTGGGTATTATTTTGCTGGAATATTGATCAGTATGTTTGGGCTGGCAAAGTTCTAAGTAGAGATAAAATTTTAAAATACAAAATCCAGAGGGCAGAATAGATGAAAAATAGAGCATTTGTAAAAATAATGATGGTCACGGGTGTCTTAGGTTTAACAGCATGTGGCGGTAGTGACAGTGATGAAACAGGAAACGTACCAGTACCATCAGAGCCAGTTGCCGAGGCTATGGTTCAAAAAAGTGTAGAAGAGCTGACGCTGTTGGATGTGAATAACCTTACCTTAAATGCTGCGTCGATTCAGATTTTAAGTGACGAAGAGTGGAAGAAATTACAAGCAAGTAGTTTGAAAACAGCAACAAATGCAAGTACAGCAGATGATTCTGAACAGCTATTTCCACCGATCAATAGTTTACCGACAGCGACTCATTTTAAAGGTCAAAGTTACCTTGCTAATGCTCAAGGCATCGTTAAACTGCCTAAATTGGCTGCAGGCACATATTATGTTTTGGTCACTAAAAATGGACAGTCTGCAGTTTCGGCATTCTTGATCCATCCTAAAAATACCAATAAGAGCATTGTGTTGAATGTTGTCCTCAACTGCTTAGACCAAGACTGTCAGACCTTAAGTGATGCACCTGTCAATGATGCAGTAGTCGGTACGTTGTCTGGTCAGGTCATTTATAAAGGAAAGCCTTTAGCGAATGCGCAAGTCGCATTATCTGGCGGTGCTGCGACCAATGGTGCATTTGTTAGTGCAATTACCGATGCTAATGGTTATTTCACGCTTTCATTTAACGTCTCCAATACTCTGCTTGAAGCATTGAAAAATGCCACGCTCACTATTAGCAGTGCAGGAACTAATACCATGACAAAAAAAGTTACGGTCATTGCTTCTTCTGCATCGGGCTATCAATTTGAAGTGCTGCCTGAAACGACATCTGCAGATGCGGTATGGCGTGAAACTTTTGAAGCGGACTCTACTACTCGCAATGCATGGACAAGCTCACAGCCAAGTGTGGCGAATGTCGATTGGCAGCTGCTAAACAAAGGTCACAATATTCGTAATAATCAAGTGAATCAGCGTGTGCGCTTAGCGCCAAATGACCAAAGTCAAGGCAAGGTACCTGAGCCACTGCAAGGTAATACGGCATATTGGTATGGTGACAAAGTAAATGGCAACTTTATTGGTGCTTTAAGTGATTCATCTACGGCTCCAGAGTTTGATGGCGGCACCTCGCAGCATGACAATAGGGGAGAATTGATTTCACCTGTGATTAATCTAAGCCAGTATCAGGCGCCTTTGAGTTTAAGCTTTAAAACATGGTGGGAAATTGAGTCAGTCAATCCAAATAATCAGGGGTTTGATTTGATGAATATTTTAGTTTCTACCGACGGCGGTAACAGTTTTAAGACTTTGGCTCGATTAAACCCGCTGGCAGATCCATCTTCTGCATATGATCGCGCGCCGATTCCATACAGTAATTTAGGCTTTAACCTCGCACCGGCTGCTGTTCAGCAAGAAGCAATTTCATTAGATGAATATGCAGGCAAGGCCAATGTTCAGCTGAAATTCCAATTTAGAACGGTCGATGGACTTTATAATGGTTTCCGCGGCTGGATGATTGATGATGTGGTGATTCAGAAAAAAGCCGGAACTTTCCCATTATTTGATGGTGTGAGTTTTGATGAAAATTCAGATAGTTTCTCTCAGGACTATAGTGGCGTCGCTGCAAAACAAGCGGGCGTTTTGTTGAAAAGCACGAAGAGTTATGCACGGTGGGCTGACGAGCCACAGCGTAAATAAAGATTTACATGGCGGTGCAGTATGAATGAATAGAATAGGTTTAGACACATTGCATTCGCGATCAATCAACCATCAAGCGTGGTGAATACTAAAAACAGCTCTCTATTGAGGGCTGTTTATATTTAAAGGGGCAATTTATTCAGCCACTTCAGCATAGCGGTAACTAAAGCGTAAGCGTTCGCTGAACACAATCTTACGAATTCATCCTATAAGCCTTAATTCAATCCCCTTTAAAAAACAGGCGACTCAATTTTATGATTACAAATAACCAGACATTGATCGCATTTCTTGCCAAGAAACTAAGAACATACAGTGAATCATAGTGAGTTTGTCGAAGACGAGATTGTAAATAAAATTGCGTAATTGATTGAATTTTATATGTTCATAGTCACAACGAAGTCAGGCATCATGTTGGAAGAACAAAAATTAAATGACCTTATAGCAGAATTTGCTAAATCCATAAAAACAGAAGATGATCTGTAAGCGTCCGCTGAACACACCTTCTGAATTCATCCTATAAGCCTTAATTTAGTCCCCACTTAGAAACAAGTGGGGACTTAAATTTATGACTACAAATAATCAGACATCCATCGCATCTCTTGCGA